>NZ_BAAAUG010000151.1:0-14284 GCF_039533825.1 Streptomyces rectiviolaceus | reverse complement strand
CGCCGGGACCGACCACCAGGGCGGGGCGCGGCTGGCGCAGCGCCGCCCTGCGCGACCACCAGTACAGGGCGCCGCGGCCCGCGCAGCACAGCACGCTCTGGAGCGCCGCCGCCGTGCACAGGGTGGTGAGGGAGAGCGGGCTCAGGGCGGGGACGCTCGCGGCCAGGAGCCCCACGGCGCACCAGCTCAGCACGGCCTGCCGGGCCAGCGACGGGAGTTCGTCGAGGGCGCAGGGCACGGCGAGCGGGCGGTACAGCGCGGCGCGCGCGTTCAGGCCGGTCACTCCGGCAAGGAGCAGGGCCACCAGCAGGGGATGGCGCTGGGCGTCGGCGAGCAGCACGGTGCCGAGCAGGGCGGCGCCGCAGTCCACGGCGACCAGGGGGAAGGCCGATGAGCGGCGTGCCGAAGCCCCCCATCCGATGCTCGTCCTGAGGCCGCCCCCGGCCCCGCGGGGAGGGATGACCGAGGCGGTGGCGATGGCATGGTCGGCCGCCCGTGGCTGCGCGGCAGGGGCGACGGTTCGTTCCGCACTCACGGGTTGATGGACTCCCTGCACTTGATCGGCCCCACGCCCGGTAGCTCGCGGTACACGGCCGCGACAGCGTCCGTGGTGTGCCGCACATCGTGGGTGTTCAGGACGTGGCGGTGCGCTGCACGGCCGAGGGATTCGCGGAGGGGCGGATCGCCGAGCAGTCCGACGAGGGCTCGCGCCAGTGCGTCGGGGTCCTCCGCGGGAACGAGGCCGTGGGGCACGAGTCCGGGCGGCAGGCTCTCGCGCGCGCCGTCCACATCGGTGACCACCACGGGCCGGGCACAGGCCATCGCCTCAAGAGGTACGAGTGCCATGCCCTCCCACCGGGACGGCAGGACCACGAGGTCGGCCGCCTGGTACCAGGGGGCGGCGTCCTGGACGGCTCCGGCGAACCGCACGGATGCGTGCGCCCGTTCGCGCAGACCGGCTCCGTCGGGTCCGTCCCCCACGAGGACGAGCCGGGCGAGCGGCATCCGCTCGGTGACGGCCGACCAGGCCCGCAGCAGGACGTCCTGTCCCTTCTGCCGGCACAGCCGTCCCACGCACACCACCAGGGGCGCCCGCTCGGACAGCCCCAGACCGGTCCGCGCGGCGTGCGCCGCCACGGGCCGGAAGCGCTCGACGTCCACCCCGTTGGGGATCACGGACCAGCGCGCGTCGATCCCGGACCGCTGCCCGGTGAGCCGCTCCGCCTCGCTGACGCAGACGACGTGCGTGGCCCAGCGCGCCCCGAAGCGCTCCCAGCGCAGGGCGAGCCGCGCGGTCACGCCGCCGACGGCCTCGAAGGACCACGCGTGCGGCTGGAACACCGTGGGGACCTTGCCGCGCAGGGCGAGCCGCGCGGCGAGCCCGGCCTTGGCGCTGTGCGCGTGCACGACATCGGGCCTGAGCTCGTCGACGATGCGGGCGAGGCGCCGCACTTCGTCCGGCAGCCCCGGCCCCGGAGAACGGCTCGCCGCCCACCTGTGGGTGCCGCTTCCCAGGCCGCGCACGGCATCCGGCAGACAGCCGCTGTCCGGACACGCGACATCGACCCGCATCCCGGCGGACAGCTGGGACTTCACCAGGTCGGTGACCACGCGGGCCACTCCGCCGTCGACGGGCTGTGCGACGTGAAGGACGCTCAGCCGGGGGTCTGTTGCTGACAGTTGCATGCACGGCGCCTTGCTCAGGGGGAAGGTGGTGCGCTACCGCTTCGCGTCCACAGCGGCGAAGAGCACACCGGCCCACGCGGACTCTCGCCGCGAGGCGAGACGGATGAGCAGGCCCTTACGGTCGGCCCTGAGGCCCCCGTCGAGCCGGAAGATGTCTGAGTCGTATCCGAGCGTGTTGGCGTACGCGGGCGTCCTCGTGATCTGCCTGCCCGGTTCGCTGATGGTCGAGTTCAGTACGTCGCGGGCGGGGTTCGCCGCGTTGGAGAGCCGCACCGGCCTGCTCCGGTCGGTCGACACGGTGAGCGTGTCGCCGGTCGTTCCGCGGTCGCCGTTGTACGTGACCATGCCCACGCTGCCCTTCGCGCGGGCCGGCACCGGCATGCCGCCGAGACGGACCGCGTGGCTGCGCCGGCCCGCGTCGAAGGAGTCGAAGCCGTCCCACACGGTCAGGTGCCGCAGCGGCGCGGCCTCGTTCTCGTACGCGACGACCAGCGTCCAGCCACCCCATGCCCCGGCCTTGGAGTGCCCCTTCGCCACATTGACCTGGGCGACGGTGTAGAGCCCCGCGCCGCCGGACCTGACGAGGGGCGTGACGTCGGCCGATGCCTGGAAGGCGTCCGCGCCGTTGGCGGTGCGATGCCCGACCAGGGTGTCGGCCCGCACGTCCTGGTAGTTGCCGCCGGGTTCGGCGATCAGCGCCTTGCCGTTGTCCTTGGGCGGCTTCTGCTCACCGGCGCGGAGGTTGCCGCCCCAGTACAGGCGCGCGTAGGACACCCGTGAGCCCGGCGGAAGCCGGACCTCTCCGCGGCTGGAGTTGTAGGTGTTCGGATCCTTGTCGACGTCGACGTAGGACATGTCGAAGTCGTTGTTGGCCGCCGCCTTTCCGCCGCGCGCGGAAGGGCACGACACCGCGCGGACGGCCATCGGCTTCCGGCATGTGACGGCCGTGTTGGCCGCGCGGGTGATCCCGCCGTGCTGGAGGGCGTGATAGCGCTGCGCGAACTTGATGCTCGCCGCTTCGGCGGCGGGGGGCGCGGGCACGGCCACGGCGGGGCCGCCCGGTGTGGCGACGACCGCGAGGGAAAGGGCGCACAGCGTCATGCGACGCAGAAGGGGGCCCACGGAATTGCGCATGACCGGCGTTGCCCTTTCGGGAAAGGTTCCGAACCAGGAGGGAGAATTGAAATGCGACAGTCACACTCGACTCGTAACTTCCCGCACTTGTTCTTTCAAATGGCATCAGGAGGAGAGCAACACTAGCCGCTTTCCGCATTAATCCAGGAAGGCTGACAAGTGTGTCGGAAACGTGAAGTGCGTAACGCTCGAGGCCCGCCGGGAGCACGGGCCAGGGGCCACCGCGTTAACCCTGCGCCAGCAGATCACCCTTTTGGGCCCACAACTCCTGCGAGCGACGTCCGTTGATCCATGGGCCGGGCACCCCGCCCTGCCGATGCATCAACTGACCAAGGAGCAACTCTCCATGTCGCGTACCGCGAAGGCCCTCGCCCTCTCCACCGTTGCCGTGGCCGCCATGGCCGGCAGCGCCGGCATCGCCGCCGCCGACGCCGGCGCCCAGGGGGCCGCCACTCACTCCCCCGGCGTCATCTCGGGCAACGCCGTCCAGGTCCCGGTCCACATCCCGGTCAACGCCTGTGGCAACACCGTCAACATCATCGGTCTCCTGAACCCGGCGTTCGGCAACACCTGCGTCAACGCCTGACACCTCAGCAGCACGCAGTCGGCGACGGCCGTTCTCCCCCGAGGAGGACGGCCGTCCTGCGTTCCCGTCTGTACCCCGAACGGCCGCCGTGCCCCCGAATGGCAGTCGCTCGGTTGCGGTCGGTGTCCACCGCTTTCACGGTGAACACAAGATCCGACGCATCACCGAAGGGAACATCCATGCGCGCTCTGCCCGTACGGCGTATCGCGACCTCCGTCCTCTGCGCTTCACTCCTCATCGGTACGGCCGGTCCCGCCATCGCCGCCGAGAGCGACTCGTCTCCCGGCAGCACTCAGGAGGCGGCCCGCGCACCGGTCCCGAATGCCGAAGCGCTGCTCGCCCAGGTCAAGGCCCTGGGCGACCTCGGCGGTGTGCTCGGCCCGGTCACCGACCTGCTCAGCACCGTACTGAAGGCCGACAAGGGTCAACTGCCCGCCGCGGAAGTCACGAAGCTCGCCGACCCGGTGAAGGCCGCCATCACGAAGGCCGCGGCGGCGGCCCCCAAGGCTCCGGCGGCCCCCGACACCTCGGCGCTCCCGGAGACGCCCGCGCTCCCCAAGTCCCTTTCGGATGACGCCAAGGCAGCGGCCGACCCGAAGGCCGACGCCCTGAAGGCCCTGCAGACCGCGGTCGACACCCTGGTCAAGGCGGCCACCGGCGGCGACGTCACCAAGGTGGCAGGCGCGGTCCCGCCCGTACTCACCGGCCTCGTCAACCTCGTCGCGGCCACGCTGCTCGGCGGCGGCCTCCCGGCGCCCAACCTGGCCGGCCTTCCGGCCTTGCCCAAGGTGCCGGCCGCCGGACTGCCCCAGGCGCCCGGTCTTTCCTGAGCATCCGTCAGTACCCGTCGCGTCGGCCTTCCGGTCGGCGCGACGGGCTTTTCATGTCCCCATCGCCGTCCATATCGTGTGCCTCTTTGCGCCGTCCGCGCGTCCATCTCATACGAGAATGGGACACCGCCTTCGTTCGGGTGGGTTCCGGGAATTTCCCACCGCACAGAGTTTCCGCTGTACACAGCGCTCGTTACCCAAGGCGAAGTGAAGATCCCCTCTGGCGACCGTCTGTCGCCGCAGAAAGGAACACGATGAAGCCCCTGAAGGCTGCCGCCGTCGTTGCCGGATCCATGGTCATCGCTGGTGCCGCCGCACCCGCCTTCGCCGCCGACCTCACGCCTACCAGCCTGAACGGTGCAGTGGACACGATCGCCGGCCAGACGTCGAAGCTCGACGCGGCCCCGCTGGCCACCAACGCCCTGGACACCGACAACAAGGACTCGGTCGTCAACGCCGTGTCAGGTGCCACGAAGGACGTGCACGCGGGCGGCGGCGCCGGCAAGCTTCTCGGCGGACTTCCCCTCTCGAAGTAGAGCTTCCCGCTTCCGCCGGACGACGCGGCGCATTGCGCCGAATGAAGGAAGCGAATACCCGGGCGCGTTCTTGCGGAGGCACCCGTAAAACCCGGAGTTCGGCGACACGGCCGACAACAGCTGACGTCCCCCCGAGGAGTACTGCCGCGAGCAAACGGCACACGGCAGTGAGGGCCGGTTCCGCAGACACATTCTGCGGAACCGGCCCTCGGACTTTCCCCGCCGCCTCTCCAGCTTTCCCCAGGCCTCAGTTCGACTGGAAGGCCCCGGAATTCGACCGGCGCGTGCCCCGATCGTGTGATCGCGCGCCCGCACTCACCCAGTCAAGTGACAGGCGGGTCCGGGACATCAGGACACATCGATACGGTTCCGGGATGACCTCGACATCGAGCGAAACCCGCACCTTCCGACCCGCCGATCTGGGCACCCTCACCGTGGTCCCCTGGAGTGGTGAACACCCCGAGGACGAGCAGGACATGCCCTTCCTGCTTGCCTACTCGCTGGGCGACGGCGAAGGCGGTCCCGAGGGCTCGAGCGAAGCCATCGAGCTCCTGCTGCGGAACACCGGGCTGCCCATCGGCGGCCCCGTCGTGGAGAGCTCCCGCAACCCGAGCCTGCCCCTCACCCTCCTCGTCGAGGCCGGCCAGGCCGTACTGAACATGCCGCACCTCAGCGCCCAGTGCGTCGTACCGCCGGAGTGGCTCGCCGCGGTGGGCGAGCGGGGCCATGCCTACTTCATGTTCACCACGCGCCCCTGGCCCGAGGCCAAGCCCGGGGTCCCGCTCGCCGAGGAGGACCTCGCGGCGTTCGCGGGCGACGAGGAGACCATGACCAACGCCGCGCACTGCCTGCTCACCGCGCGAAGCCTGCGCAGCTAGGAGCGGCGCAGGCAGGGGGCCCACACGCGACAGGGCCCGCCGGTCGGGACGGACCGGCGGGTCCCGGCGTTCTGTGACGCGGCGGTTCAGCGCATCGCGTCAGAGAAGGCCCAGGTGCAGGTCGGCGTCCAGCAGGTCGTGGTCGTGGCCATGACCGTGACCGTGGTGGTGGCCGCCCCAGCAGCCACCGTGGTCGCAGGGGTGGGAGGCCGCCTTCTGCGTCGTAACTTCCGCCGCCTGAGCGGTTGTTGTGAGCGGCACCGCCACGGCCAGGGTCAGCATGGCGGTCGCCGCGGCACGGCGAAGCGTGATCTTCATGGGGGATCTCCTAGATCCGTTGGGGACGCGATCGACGCTAATCAGCCCCACAGAGCCTGTCCTGCCGAGAGAAGCCCGACTACTGCAAAAGGGTGCCGGGCCCGCCGCCCGTGAACCCAGTGAGGACCACAGCCGATGCACACCAAGACGCCTCTGCCCGAAGCCCGCAGGCCCGAAGCCCCATTAGGACGCATGGACCCGCCATCCGGTGGTGCCGGTGGGAGCCGTGCGTTCGCGCTGCTTCTGGTGATCACGGGTGCGGCGGGGCTGCTCGCGGCGTGGGTCATCACGCTGGACAAGTTCAAGCTGCTCGAGGACCCGGACTTCACGCCGGGGTGCAGCCTCAATCCGGTGGTCTCCTGCGGCAACATCATGACCAGTGAGCAGGCATCGGTCTTCGGGTTCCCGAACCCGATGCTGGGCATCGCCGCGTACGCGGTCGTGATGTGCGTCGGCATGAGCCTGCTGGGCCGGGCGCGTTTCCCGCGCTGGTACTGGCTGACGCTGAATGCGGGCACGCTGTTCGGGGTCGGTTTCTGCACGTGGCTGCAGTACCAGTCGCTGTACGAGATCAACTCGCTGTGCCTGTGGTGCTGCCTGGCCTGGGTCGCCACGATCGTCATGTTCTGGTACGTGACCTCGTTCAACGTCCGCAACGGCTTCCTGCCCGCGCCCTCCGGACTGCGTACGTTCCTCGGCGAGTTCACGTGGGTGCTTCCGGTGCTGCACGTCGGCATCATCGGCATGCTGATCCTCACGCGCTGGTGGGACTTCTGGACCAGCTGACGCGGCGGGGGCGCAAGGAGACATCACCCATGGTCAAGAAAGCAGCGGCCGAAGGGCCGAGCCCGGGACGGTTCACCCGCCGGGCCACCATGCGGAACCTCATCGGAGTCGCCTTCGCCGCCGTGACGGCGCCGGCCGCCCTCCTCTGGTCGGCCAGGCGGCACACGGCTGACCACCAGCCGTCCGACGACCTCGGTGAAGGCGCGTTCGACGAGATGTACGAGGGCCGCCACATCCGCGGTTCGAGGGCGGTACCGGGTCATCAACACGCGGGCGCAGGCTGGGACATCACGGTCGACGGCCGGCCGCTCCACCTCATGCGGCGCGCCGACGGCGGCTATCTGAGCATGATCGACCACTACCAGTCGTATCCGACGCCCCTCATCGCCACCCGCAGGGCAGTGGACGAACTCGGCCCCGGCCGCCGGCTGCGCAGCCGTAGCGCCTGATCACTGCCCGCACATCGGACCCGAGGAGCGAACCGAAGTGGTCTACACGCGCAAGAACCAGGCCAGGCTCACCAGCGCCGAGAAGCGGCGCTTCGTCAACGCGCTGCTCGAGCTCAAACGCAAGGGCGAGTACGACGAATTCGTCCGGACGCACATCGAGCACTACGTGTCCGACGGGGACAGCGGACTGAGAGTGGCCCATATGACGCCCTCGTTCCTGCCCTGGCACCGCAGGTTCCTGCTGGAGTTCGAGCGGGCCCTGCAGCGGGTCGACCCCGCCGTGTCCGTCCCGTACTGGGACTGGACCGTGGACAGGAAACCCGGCTCCTCGATCTGGGGCAGCGGGCTCATGGGCGGCAACGGGCGGCGTTCCGACCGGCAGGTCATGACCGGTCCGTTCGCCCGCACGAACGGGAACTGGGTCATCAAAGAAGGGGAGACGGACGGCGACTTCCTCATGCGTGACTTCGGCCGGCCGCAGAACCCGATCGAGCTGCCCACCGCGAGCCAGCTTGCCTGGGCGATGCGCGACCCGGTGTACGACACGGAGCCCTGGGACTCCACCTCCTCCCAGGGCTACCGCAACAAGCTCGAGGGGTGGACGTCCGGCGTCGGCAACCAGAAGTGGCGCAACCACAACCGTGTCCACCGCTGGGTCGGCGGACACATGCTCGGCGGCGCGTCGGTCAACGACCCCGTCTTCTGGCTGAACCACGCCTTCGTGGACCTGCTCTGGGACCGCTGGCAGGCCCGGCACCCCAGATCCGCGCCGTACCTGCCCGAGAAGCCGCCGAAGGCGGGCAGCGGCCCGCTGCACGGCCGCATCACCGCCCGCTACGAGACGATGCCGCCCTGGGACGTGCGGCCCGACGAGCTGCTCAGCCATCGCGGCACCTACCGCTACGCATGACAAAGCCCCCGGCGGTCCAGGACCGTCGGGGGCTTTCGCAGGGGTTCAGCTGCCGTAGCCACCGTGGTGGCCGGGCTTGCCGTGGCCGCCGTCGGCGTTGACGCAGGTGTTGCCGAACGCCGGGTTCAGCAGCCCGATGACGTCCACAGTGTTGCCGCACAGGTTGACCGGGACGTGGACCGGGACCTGGACGAGGTTGCCGGACAGGACGCCGGGCGAGCCGACGGCCGCACCCTCGGCGCCCGCGTCCGCCATGGCCATACCCGTGCCACTGAGCACCACGGCGCCCGTGCCGAGGGCAACAGCGGCTGCCTTCGCGATGCGAGACATCACGTTCTCCTTTGAATTGACGAGTACGGCCGCATGCACGCGGCCGTACTGTCCCTTCAACGGCGACACGGGCACCAGGTAACGGCACCGATCGGTACATCATTGGTGAAATCGGCTGGGACCCCGTGTCCGGTGCTCTCCCGAACCGTTGCGCATCACATGATCTCAACACGACGCATGGCCGCAGCCCTCGCTCTCGCCGCCGGTGCCACCGCCCTGGCAGCGCCCGCCGCGACCGCCGCCCCCATCTCCCCCACCGGCACGATCGACTCGCTCGCCGCGTCCTCGATCCCGGCGGAGCACCGCGCCGAGGTGCCGTCCGTCACCGAGCAGCTCAACGGGCTCAACGACCTGTACCAGCTGCAGCAGCTGCACCAGCTGACCGACATGGCCGCGCCGGTCACGGGCTTGCTCGGGGCGTAACGAGCAACGATTCACGCGCGCGGAGGCGGGGCCGGGCCCAGGGGGCTCGGCCCCGCCTTGCTGCTGGGATATTCCGGTGACCGCGGGGGCTCCGGCTGCTTAGACTCGCCACGCCAGCATCGAACGATTCGATCCGTCAAGTGAGGGGGCCGGGCCATGCGTAACCGCACAGCTGCCCGCGGCCCCCGTTCACGGTACGACGTGATCCTGGTGTCTTCGCGTGTGCGGTGCCGGCTGCGCGGCCGTCACTGAGTACCCGCGGCGAACACCTGCCCACATCCTGAGGTTACGTCCGGGAATCG
This sequence comes from Streptomyces rectiviolaceus, assembly GCF_039533825.1. Taxonomy (NCBI): domain Bacteria; kingdom Bacillati; phylum Actinomycetota; class Actinomycetes; order Kitasatosporales; family Streptomycetaceae; genus Streptomyces; species Streptomyces rectiviolaceus. The sequence goes on along the minus strand of NZ_BAAAUG010000151.1, from coordinate 5,116 downwards.
CGCTGCCCTGCCCCGCATCACCACGAAAGGCCCCGGGCCGTGCGCACCAACACCCAGCACCTGTCCGCCCGTACATCCGCCGACGTCCGGAATCTCGGCATTCTCGCCCACGTCGACGCGGGCAAGACCACCGTCACCGAACGGATCCTGTTCCTGACCGGCGCCACGCACAAGAGAGGTGAGGTCCATGACGGCACGACCGTCACCGACTTCGACACGCAGGAGCGCGACCGCGGGATCACCATCTTCGCCGCGGCGGTCAGCTGCGCCTGGGACGGTCACCGGATCAACCTGATCGACACCCCGGGCCACGTCGACTTCGCCGACGAGGTGGAGCGTTCGCTGCGGGTGCTCGACGGAGCGGTCGCGGTGTTCGACGCCGTCGCGGGGGTCGAACCGCAGAGCGAGTCGGTGTGGCGGCAGGCCGACCGGTACGACGTGCCGCGCATCGCGTTCATCAACAAGCTGGACCGCGCGGGCGCCGATCTCGACACGGCGGTCGCGTCGATACGGGAGCGGTTGCACACCGCCCCGCTGGTGGTGCAGCTGCCGATCGGGCGGGAGGACGAGTTCACCGGCGTCGTGGACCTGCTGCGGATGCGTGCCCTGGTCTGGCACGCGGGCCGTGACACGTACGAAGTGGTCCCGATCCCCGAGGCTCTGCGCGAGCAGGCGCACCGGCGCAGGCACGTGCTCGAGGAGACGGTGGCGGAGCTGCACGCGGCAGCGATGGAGGAGTACTGCACGGCGTCGGCGCTCTCCACCCCGGCCCTTGCCGCCGCCCTGCGCGATCTCACCCTCAGCGGTGAGGGCGTGGTGGTGCTGTGCGGGTCCGCCTACCGCAACCGCGGGATCGAACCGCTCCTGGAGGCCGTCGTGTCCTACCTGCCCTCGCCGGCGGACGTTCCGGCGGTGCGCGGAACCCTGGGCGGCACCGTGCAGGAGCGCGCCGCCGATCCCGCGGCGCCGTTCGCCGGGCTTGCCTTCAAGGTGAACGCCACGGCGACGGGACGGCTGACGTACATACGCGTGTACTCGGGAACGATCACGAAGGGAGAGACAGTGATGGACGCGGGCACGGGCCGCACCGAACGGATCGGCCGCATCCTGCGCGTGCAGGCAGACCGCCACGCGGAACTGGACCGGGCGACCGCCGGGGACATCGTGGCCGTGGTGGGCCTGAAGACGGCCCGCGCCGGCACCACACTGTGTTCGCCCGCGGCGCCTCTGGTCCTCGAACCGCCCACGGTGGCCGCTTCGGTGGTCTCCATGGCGGTCGAGGCCCTCAGGAGCGTCGACACCGGGCGTCTGTCGTCGGCTCTGGCACGCCTGGTCGAGGAGGATCCCTCGCTGGCGGTACGGGTCGACCGCGAGACCGGTCAGACGGTGCTTTCCGGCATGGGCGAGCTCCATCTGGAGGTCGCGGTGGAGAAGATCCGCCGGGCCCACGGCATCGAGGTCGGCGTAGGCCGACCGCAGGTGGCCTACCGGGAGACGGTCGTGCGCGGGGTGTCGGGTCTGGTGTACCGGCACGTCAAACAGGACGGCGGCGCGGGCCAGTTCGCGCATGTGGTCATCGACGTCGAGCCACTGGAGGCACAGGCGGGCACGGCTGACTCCTTCGTCTTCGGCTCCACCGTCACCGGCGGCCGGGTGCCGCAGGAGTACATCCGCGCGGTGGAGGCCGGTTGCCGGGACGCTCTCGCCGAGGGCCCCATCGGCGGCCACCCGGTGACGGGGCTGCGGGTCACGCTGACCGATGGCGCGACCCATCCCAAGGACTCCTCGGAGATGGCGTTCCGGACGGCGGGCAGATTCGCGCTCCGCGCGGCACTGCGGGCAGCCACGATGGAACTCCTGGAGCCGGTGGTGGAGTTGACGGCCACGGTGCCGGACGACGCCGTCGGCGGCGTGCTCGGGGACCTGGCGGCACGCCGCGGCCGGGTCTCGGACTCGACCACGCGGTCCGGCACGGCCGCGATCACGGCGGCGGTGCCGCTGGCCGAACTGTTCGGCTACGCGTCGCGCTTGCGCAGCCGTACACAGGGGCGTGGCACGTTCACCACGCGGCCGATGGGTTACGCCTCCGTGCCGGTGGGGGTTTCGGCCGGGGTGCTGGGCCGGTAGGCGAAGGGGTGGGGTCACGCCTTGCGGGGCGTGACCCCATCTCGGCCTGTCGGTGAGACGGGCTACCGGGCGGAGAACGCCCGGACGGAGGACTTCTTGGCACCCCCTCCGTTGATCACGAACTGCGACCCGGGCTCGATCAGGATGTTCCCGTCGCGCGAGTCACTGATCGCCACGTCCGTGAGCGTCGCACTGCCGCGTGCGCCGCCCATGGCGAGGATGCCGGAGCCGTTGTTGGACTTGGAGATCGTCACATCGGAGATCTTCACGTCCGGCATGGCACCGCCGCCCGTCTTGAACTGGATGCCGTCGTACGTCGAGTCGTGGATGTCGGTGTCGCGGATCGTGACACCGGGAATGGACGGACCCTGGGCGAACAGCGTGATGGCGCCGAACTCCTGGTCCTCGTTCCAGAACGCGCCGCCCGTGCGGTAGAGCCCGTTGTTCGCGATCAGGGTCTCCCCGGTGAAGGGGATCGGGTCGTGGTCGGTCGCGAGCATGATGCCGGGGTAGTTCATGGTGTCGTACACGAGATTGTTCTCGATCTTGTTGCCGTAACCGCCGTACACGGCAATGCCGTTGGCGCGCCAGGGCAGCTGCACGGTGTTGTTCCGGAAGGCGTTGTCGTGGCCGATGTCGACCGACGTGTCCTTGACGTACTTGCTGGCCCACACGGCGAGGGCGTCGTCACCGGTGTTGCGGAAGGAGGAATTGAAGACGGTTGAATTCCGCGTGCCGTTGGTGAAGTTCACTCCGTCCGCGTACGTGTTGCGGATGCGCATCCCGTTGAACTCCAGGCCGTCGCCCGGACCCCACAGCTCCGGGATGTTGCTGTAGTCACGCCCGACCCAGGCGCCCACGTTGGCGTGCTCGATCCACACGTCATCGATCTTGGTGTTCTTGCCGAAGCGGCCGTTGAGACCGACCCCGCCCTCCGCGTTGCCGTCGCCGCCGCGGATGGCGCCCGAGCCGAAGATGGCGATGTCGGAGATCTTGGTGTTGTCGTCGATGTCGAAGCCGAAGTTGCCCTCGTGCGGATGGTTGATGCCGCCCGCCTCGTGCGGCGGGGTCAGCGTGTAGAGCTGCGAGTGCCACATGCCCGCGCCGCGGATCGTGACGTCACGGATGCCCACCTGGTTGAACTGTCCGCGGTTCAGGGGGTCGTCGGTGAGTATCTTCTGCTCCTGGCGCCACTGTCCTGCCGGGATCCACACGCACGCGATGTCGCCTTTCTGGTCGGCGGTCACGGCCCGCTGGATCGCGGTGGTGTCGTCGATGCCGTCGTTCGGGATCGCTCCGTACTCGGTGATCGAGGTGCACTCGGCGGGCTTGCCCGCCGCGGGGGCCACCTGCTCCAGGTCGATCAGGTCGACGATGTAGAACGCGGCGTCGTCACCGGCGTCGCGCTGCAGCTTGAACTTGGTGCCCTGCGGATACGTCTGCGTGAGCAGCGCGTGCGACTCGTCGAAGAGCCGCCGCGCGTCGCCGCCCGGGGTGTTGGTCAGGCCCTCGGGCTGGTCGGTGTTGCCGTACAGCCAGCTGTGCTTGGAGGACAGGGTCAGCTTCTGCACGAACTTGCCGTCCGCGTACAGGCTGAGGGTCTTCTCCTGACCGCCGCCGCCCGGCGCGTCGGGTATGGAGTTGCGTACGACGATGGAGTTGGCGGCGCTGGTGGAGCTGAACTCGACATACTGGCCAGTGGAGTTGAGGCGTACGGACTTCCGCCCCGAGGACTCCGAGGCGTAGTTGGTGTGTCCGAAGGTGCGCACGGCATCGGCCTCGAGGAGGGTGCCTTCGTACCGGGCGTCCTCCGCCTCGTACTCGACGTACGGCACGGCCGCCCCGCGCCCGACCGCGATGGAGCGGGCGAAGACGTTGTTGTTCTCGTTGGTCTCGGCGACCGTGTTCGTGGCGTCGGCGGTCGCGGTGAGCGTGGCGCCGCCGCTGGTCGCGGTCCAGCTGCCGCTGATGTCCACCGTGGCCGTCCCGTCCGCTGCGATGGCCGGAGCCGTCCCGTTGAGCGTGGCACCGCCCACCGTCAGGCGGGTCACCGACCCTGCGGCGACGCCGCTGGTGCCGCGGTTGTGGACCTTCGCTGCGAAGGTGACCTTCGCACCCACGGCGGGGTTGGCGGGGTGGGACGTGATCCCGGTGACCTCGAGGTCGGGCCCAGGACTCTGACCGACCGTCAACTTCTCCTCAGCGGTACGGCTGTTGTTGTCGTCGTTCTGCTCGTCGATCGTGTCGGTCGGGTCGACCACCGCGGACACGGCGTAACTCCCCTGCGCGCGCTTGCCGATGCCGACCTTGACGGCCGCCGACTCACCGGCGCCGAGCGCGGGCACCGGGGCGCTGCCCGCGACCGTGCCGCCGAGGCTGACGCTCACCGTGGTCGCGCCCGAGGCCGCGCTTCCGGTGTTGCGCACCGTGGCGTTCACGGCGATCTCGTCGCTCTCGGAGGGCTTCAGGGGCTCCCAGGTGAGGTTCGAGACGGTGAGGTCGGGGTTGGGTGCCGGTGTCCCGATGACTTGGAACTCGGCTGCCTGGGCGCCGTATCCGGAGCTGTTGCCGAAGATCTTCAGCTGAACGTCGGCATACCGGCCGGTGACGGGGATGGTCACGGAGTTCCGGTCACCCCCGGAGGGGTTGAAAGTGTAATCGGCCCGCGCCTTCAGGGACTTGAAGCCCTGAGCGGACTGCTCACGCCCGAGCACCTCGATGCTCTGCGTACGCGTCGACCAGGCGGCATCGGGGTTGAGCTTGACGACGACCGATTCAAGATCGGCGTTGGCTCCGAGCTTCACCGTCAGCGTGGACGGATGGCCGCTCGACTCCCAGTAGGTGCTCGTACTGCCGTCGTTGGCGTTCGTGGCGAAGTAGTTCTGCGTCGACGAGGACGCCTCGATCGGCTTGTTCAGGGCGAGGTTCGCGGGCTCGGCGGCGGGCCGCGCGGCGGGCTCGGCCGCCGGTCGCGCGGCGGCCGCACCGG
>NZ_BAAAUG010000150.1:0-23491 GCF_039533825.1 Streptomyces rectiviolaceus | reverse complement strand
CGCCCGCGCGCAGCGGAAGCAGCACGTCCAGGGCGTGGTCGGCCTCGGTGTGGTCCGCGTCGAGCAGGCGGCGTGCCTGCTGTTCCGTGCGCGCCCGCAGCTGCTCGGCCCACGCCACGTTCTCGTTGACGTGCGACTCGACGGTCTGGCGGCGCTCGGACAGCTCCTGGTCGAGCTGCTGACGGCGTGACACCGCCTCGGAGTGCAGCTCGGACTGGAGCCTGGCCTGCTGCTCGGCGTGCTCCTGGAGGATGCGCTGGGTCTGCGCGCGGGCGTCGCGCAGTTCGCGCTCGGCGTCCTGGCGCAGTTGGTCGGCCTGGATCTGGGCATTACGGAGCAACTGCTCGGCCTGATAGCCGATGTCCGCGCCGTCGTAGGCAGGGCGGGACGCGAGGTTGCGGCGCGCCTCGTGCAGCTTGGCGCGCAACACCTCGACCTGGTAGCCGAGGTCCTCGGCGTGCTGAACAGCCTTCTCTCGCTCGGTCTTCAGCCGGTCCATCTCGGCCTCGAACCGCGAAAGATGGTCCGTCTCAGCCCGCGAGCTCTCTTGGCGTTCGTAGCCCCGCACTGCGCGGTCCCATCCTTCCCCAAGCTCTCAACTTCGTTCGAGCAGGGGAGGCCCCGCTCTGGTCGCAAGTTTCGTACGAGCCCTGTCCATCCGCCGAACGGGGCCCACGGGGAATGGTGTCAGATCAACAGCAGAGCTTGGGCTGCTGCCCTGACGCTCGTCCCCCGAAACCCGGACCCCGGCAAGCGGCCGCCCAGCGTACGGACGACCGGCCGCCCAATACTTCGGACGGCCGACCCCAACCCTACCGGCCCAAGTATGCGGAGGTCAGTGCTCCGGTGACTCCTGCGCTGCCGAGGTGACGAGTTCGGTCAGGACGCCGTGGCAGTCCTTGGGGTGAAGGAAGGTGATGCGGGATCCCATGGACCCGATTCGGGGCTCCTCATAAAGGACGCGTACGCCCTTGTCCTTGATGGCGGCGGCGTCGCCGTCCACGTCCGCGGTGCCGAAGGCGATGTGGTGCACGCCCTCGCCGTTCTTCGCCAGCCACTTGCCCACGGCGGAGTCGTCGCGAGTGGGTTCGAGGAGCTGCAGATAGGAAGCGCCGCCGTCACTCGTCTCATTGATCTTGAGCATGGCCTCGCGCACGCCCTGCTCTTCATTGACTTCGGTGTGGAACACCGTGAAGCCGTATGTCTCCCGGTAGAACTCGACGGTCTTGTCGAGGTCGAAACAGGCGATCCCGATGTGATCGATTCGCGTCAGCATGTTTTAAGTGCAGCCCTTCCGGCGGTGATTACGCAACGTGCGCGCGATCACACCGAACGCCCGGTGACGCGCGGCGTACCGCTCAGTACATTCAAGTAAACCCTCATTAACTTCTCCTCCCAAGGGGCCGTGGCACATGTCTGGAACGACCGGTACCACCTCAGTGATCGTCGCGGGCGCCCGAACGCCCATGGGCCGCCTGCTCGGCTCCCTGAAGTCCTTCTCCGGCGCCGACCTGGGCGGTTTCGCGATCAAGGCCGCGCTCGACCGGGCCGGGATCGGCGGCGACCAGGTGCAGTACGTGATCATGGGCCAGGTGCTCACCGCCGGGGCAGGGCAGATCCCGGCACGCCAGGCCGCCGTCAAGGCGGGCATCCCCATGAACGTCCCCGCGCTCACCGTCAACAAGGTGTGTCTCTCCGGGCTCGACGCGATCGCGCTCGCCGACCAGCTGATCCGCGCCGGCGAGTTCGACATCGTCGTCGCGGGCGGCCAGGAGTCCATGACGAACGCGCCGCACGTCCTGACCAAGTCGCGCGAGGGCGTCAAGTACGGCGCCATCGAGATGCTCGACGCCATGGCGCACGACGGCCTGACCGACCCCTTCGAGAACATCGCCATGGGCGAGTCCACGGAGAAGCACAACACCCGCCTGGGCATCGCACGGCCCGAGCAGGACGAGATCGCCGCGGCCTCCCACCAGCGCGCCGCGGCCGCCCAGAAGAACGGCATCTTCGAGGCCGAGATCACCCCGGTCGAGATCCCGCAGCGCAAGGGCGACCCGGTCCTCTTCGCCAAGGACGAGGGCATCCGCGCCGAGACGACCGCCGAGTCGCTGGGCAAGCTGCGCCCCGCCTTCGCCAAGGACGGCACGATCACGGCGGGCACGGCCTCGCAGATCTCCGACGGCGCCGCGGCGGTCGTGGTGATGTCGAAGGCCAAGGCCGAGGAGCTCGGCCTCGACTGGATCGCGGAGATCGGGGCGCACGGCAACGTGGCGGGCCCGGACAACTCGCTCCAGTCGCAGCCGTCGAACGCGATCCTGCACGCCCTGAAGAAGGAGGGCCTGGACGTCGCGGACCTCGACCTGATCGAGATCAACGAGGCCTTCGCCGCGGTCGCGGTGCAGTCAATGAAGGACCTCGGGGTGTCCTCGGAAAAGGTGAACGTCAACGGCGGGGCCATTGCCCTGGGTCACCCGATCGGCATGTCCGGCGCACGCGTCGTCCTGCACCTCGCCCTTGAGCTGAAGCGGCGGGGCGGCGGCGTGGGCGCTGCCGCGCTGTGCGGTGGCGGCGGGCAGGGTGACGCGCTGATCGTGAAGGTGGCGAAGGCCTGACGCGTTCCCGCGTGCATGCCTTCCCGCGTCTCGGAAACGTCTTGGAACGGAGCTGTCTGACATGCAGGACGTCCCCTCCCTGGTGGCACAGGCCCGCGAGGGCAGGCCGCGGGCCGTGGCCCGGCTGATCTCACTGGTCGAGGGGGCGTCACCGCAGCTCCGCGAGGTCATGGCGGCGCTGGCCCCGCTGGCGGGCCATGCGTACGTCGTGGGTCTCACGGGATCACCCGGTGTCGGCAAGTCGACTTCGACGTCGGCGCTCGTCTCCGCGTACCGCAAGGCGGGCAAGCGGGTCGGTGTCCTGGCCGTCGACCCGTCGTCCCCCTTCTCCGGGGGCGCGCTGCTCGGCGACCGGGTCCGGATGTCGGAGCACGCATCCGACCCCGGTGTCTACATCCGCTCGATGGCGACGCGAGGCCACCTCGGCGGCCTCGCGTGGTCGGCCCCGCAGGCGATCCGGGTCCTGGACGCGGCGGGCTGCGACGTGATCCTGGTCGAGACGGTCGGCGTGGGCCAGTCCGAGGTGGAGATCGCCTCGCAGGCGGACACGTCGGTGGTGCTGCTCGCCCCCGGGATGGGGGACGGGATCCAGGCGGCGAAGGCCGGGATCCTGGAGATCGGCGACGTGTACGTCGTCAACAAGGCGGACCGGGACGGCGCGGACGCGACCGCGCGCGAGCTGAACCACATGCTGGGGCTCGGGGAGTCCCGCGCCGCGGGGGACTGGCGCCCGCCCATCGTGAAGACGGTGGCCGCGCGGGGCGAGGGGATCGACGAGGTCGTCGAAGCCCTGGAGAAGCACCGGGCGTGGATGGAGGAGCGGGGTGTCCTGGCGGACCGCCGGGCGGTGCGGGCGGCGCGGGAGGTCGAGACCATCGCGGTCACGGCCCTGCGCGAGCGCATCGCCGACCTCCACGGGGACGCACGTCTTTCCGCTCTGGCGGAACGGATCGTCGCCGGGGAGCTGGACCCTTACGCGGCGGCGGACGAACTGGTGGCCAGCTTGACCTCGGGCTGAGGGGCGGACCGACCAGGTGACCCGGTGGGTGGATCGGATCCGCTGCTCCGGGTGGTCCCGCGGTCGCACGAGCCGCCGCTTCGCGGCGAGTCTTTCCCGCCCACCCACCCGATTACCCCGGAGTAATGGGTGGGTGGGCGGGAAACATCCGCCGCGAAGCGGCGGTTCAGGCTGTGACGTGCCGTGAAGCGGTGGTTCAGAGCACACGCACGACGTGAGCCGGCCCCGCAGGACATTCCTGCGGGGCCGGCTCCCCGGGGGGACGGGGCCAATTAGTCGTCGGAGCCGTCAGAGTCGTCGTCCGAGTCGTTGTCGTCCGAGTCGTGGTCGGAGTCGTCGTGGCTGTCCGACTTGTCGGCGGTGACCTTGCCCGACTGCAGGTCGACCTTCCAGTCGGACTCCGCACCCTTGGCACCGGAGGTCTCCGCCTCCCAGGCGCCTGCCGTGCCGTCGTCGTCCAGGTCCACCGACGTGACCTCGCCCTTGGCCGCGGCGGCCTTCGCCGCGTCCTCAGCCGTGGTGGACGCGCCCTTCAGGGCGGCGGCCACGCGGCTCGCGTCGCCGTCCTCGTCCTGCTCGGTGTGCGAGCCCAGGACCTTGCCGGTGCCCGGGTCGACCTGCACGCTGTGCCAGGTGCTGCCCTTGCCGAGAATGTCGACGTCCCAGACCAGGCCGCCGTTGTCCTCGTCGTCGAGCTCGGCGGAGACCGCGGTACCGGACTGGTTCGCCAGCGCCGCCTTGATCGCGTCGGCCGCCGTCACCTTGGCGGCGTTCACCTCGGCGGTGTTCTCCTTGGCGTCGTCGCGGTCGTCGTACCGGTCGTCGTCGCGGTCGTTGTCCCGGTCGTCGTCCTTCAGCTGAACGCTGGACTTCTTGGCGGCGGCCGACGACTCGTCGTCGCCGGTGGCGGCGAGCGCTGTCGCCGTGCCGCCCCCGACCAGAGCGATGGCCGCGACAGTGGCGATGACGATGTTGCGCTTCATAAGGGGTTCCTCCCGAGACGGTGGCTGTGCGGCCCGTGGGCCGCCGCCGTTCGCTTTCGACAAGAACCAATCTGGCTGAGCGATGCTGAAGCCAGCCTGAAGCCGCCTGAAGAACTCTTCAGGTTCGCTCTGCGACCCTGAACGCATGCGCCTGTTGATCGTGGAGGACGAAAAGCGGCTCGCCCTGTCGCTCGCCAAGGGCCTGACGGCCGAGGGCTACGCCGTGGACGTCGTGCACGACGGCGTCGACGGCCTTCACCGGGCGAGCGAGGGAACGTACGACCTGGTCATCCTCGACATCATGCTGCCCGGCATGAACGGCTACCGCGTCTGCTCCACGCTGCGCGCCGCGGGACACGACGTACCGATCCTGATGCTGACCGCCAAGGACGGCGAGTACGACGAGGCCGAAGGGCTCGACACGGGCGCCGACGACTATCTGACGAAGCCCTTCTCGTACGTCGTGCTCGTTGCCCGTGTGAAGGCGCTCCTGCGCCGCCGCGGCAACGCGGGGCCGTCCCCGGTCCACACCCTCGGCGACCTCAAGGTCGACACCGCGGCGCGCCGCGTCTTCCGCGGCGACGACGAAGTGACGCTCACCGCCAAGGAGTTCGCGGTGCTCGAGCAGCTCGTGCTGCGCACGGGCGAGGTGGTCTCCAAGGGCGACATCCTGGAGCACGTCTGGGACTTCGCCTACGAGGGGGACCCCAACATCGTCGAGGTGTACATCAGCGCGCTGCGGCGCAAGCTCGGGGCACCGCTGATCAAGACGGTGCGCGGCGCCGGATACCGCCTGGAGACCCCCCGATGAGTTCTCGATTCTTCAGTTCCGTACGGGCCAGGGCCACGCTCGGCGCCTCCCTCGTCGTCGCCGTCGCGCTGGTCGCCGCGGGCGCCGCCGTCCTGCTCTCGCTGCGCGCCAATCTGACCGATCAGGCGAGCGGCCAGGCCGAGTCCGCCGCCCGCGGTGTGGCCTCGCAGCTCGCGGCGAACGTGGCGTACGGCCAACTGGACCTGGACGACGAGGACCATCCGGTCCAGGTCGTCGACGGCGACGGACGGCTCGTCGCCGCCAGTGAGGACCTTGAGAGCATCAGCGGCACGGGATCCGACGCCGTCAAGCCCCGGCCCGCGTCCACCACGCCCCCCAAGGGCGACGACGATGACGACGACGAGAGCGAGGGCGCCTCGCTCGAAGCCGGGGAGATCTCCGAGGGCGCGGCGGACGTCACCTCCGGCTCCGCCACCGTCGACGGCGAGACGGCGGACTACCGCTTCGCCGCCGTCGAGGTGAACGTCGAGAAGAAGGGCGACCTCACGGTCTACGCGGGCGCCTCGCTCGCCGCCCAGCAGAGCGCGGTGTCCACGGCGTTGACGTCCATGCTCATCGGCTTCCCGCTGCTTCTGGCCGTCATCGCCGGGGTGACCTGGCTCGTGACGCGGCGCGCCCTGCGGCCGGTGGACGCGATCCGCTCCGAGATGGCGGCCATCACCGCATCCGAGGACCTCGCGCGCCGCGTGCCCGAGCCGGACACGCACGACGAGATCGCCCGTCTGGCCACGACCACGAACGAGACGCTCGCCGCCCTGCAGAGCTCGGTGGAACGCCAGCGCCGCTTCGTGGCCGACGCCTCGCACGAACTGCGCAGCCCCATCGCCTCCTTGCGTACGCAGCTCGAAGTGGGCGCGGCCCACCCGGAGTTGCTTGATGTGGACGGTGCGGTCGAGGACACCGTACGACTGCAGGAACTGGCCGCCGACCTGCTTCTCCTTGCCCGCCTGGACGCGGGCGAGAAGCCGGGCGGCGGACACGTCGACCTCGCGGCCCTCGCCCGCGAGGAGCTCTCGCAGCGCACGCGGGACCGCGTCGACGTCCGTATGGACCTGAAGAGCGTCGAAGTGACCGGCTCGCGCAGCCAGTTGGCGCGCGTGCTCGGCAACCTCGTGAACAACGCGCAGCGCCACGCGCGCTCGCACGTCACGGTCGCCACCCGCGCCGAGGGCGCGTGGGCGATCCTTGAGGTCTCCGACGACGGAAACGGCGTGCCGGAGGGCGAACGCGACCGGATCTTCGAGCGCTTCGTCCGCCTCGACGACGCCCGCGCCCGGGATGACGGCGGGGCGGGCCTGGGTCTCGCCATCGCGCGCGACGTCGCCGCACGCCACGGCGGGACCCTCACGGTCAAAGAGGCCCCCGGTGGGGGAGCGCTCTTCGAACTCAGGGTCCCTGCCGCTTCCCGGTGAGGGTCAGGGCTTGCCCCGCTGGGCGCGGAGGTGTTCCGCGATCGGGGTCAGGGCCTTGTGGAGTTCGCCGAGCGCCTCGGGTGAGATCAGGTCGACGAAGTGCTGGCGGACCGACGCCACGTGGTGCGGGGCGACCCGTTGCATCGTCTCCATGCCCTCGTCCGTGAGGACGGTGTAGAGCCCGCGCCGGTCGGACTCGCAGTTCTCCCGGCGGACCAGGCCCGCGTTCTCCATGCGGGTGATCTGATGGGACAGGCGGCTCTTGGACTGCAGTGTGGCGGCCGCGAGATCGCTCATACGCATCCGCTTCTCTTCCGATTCGGAGAGATGGACGAGGATGTCGTAGTCGTTCATGGTCAGGTTGAACGGCTGGAGGTCCTTCTCGAGCTGATAAGTCAGCATCCTGTTGACCTCCACGTGGGTGCGCCAGGCGCACTGTTCCTCGTTGGTCAGCCACTGCGGGGCCGTATCGGTCTCCATGGAATCGATTCTACCTAAGAAGTTGAAAGGTGAACGAATGTCGGTGTGTGACACGCGCCTCTCACCCCAGGTGTAGAGGGGTACAGGCGTTCGCCCGTCACACTCCGCAGACTACCGCTCACAGGCCGAAGCGACGCTGGAGGTCCCCCAGTTGTCCGGGAAGGCGCGGTTGTCCCGACTGCCGGCCGTGTTGACCCGGTGCGCCCTGACCGCCCGGCACGCCCGCCTGCTGCGGCACCGCGCCCGCCGCCTGCTCGGCCATGAGCGCCTCCGAGGACTGCAGGAGCACCGTGCCCGCCCCCACGAACTCGAACTGGTGCTCCTCACCTGAGGTTCCACCGATCCCGGTCAGTGCCCGTACGCCCCCGATGACTCCGGTCAGATATCCGTGGTCGTAGTGATGGCAGGGCGAAGGGCAGTCGGCCCAGCCCACGAGGGCCTGCGGATCGACCCGGATCGGCGGCTCCATGAAGACCACCGGGCCGTTCGACGCGGCCACGAACTTTCCGGTTCCGATCAGGGTCAGGAAGCCCGGAACGATGGATTGCTTCAGCGCGAGAGTTGGCTGAAAAGCGAGGAGGTTGCCCGAGCGAATGGTCAGGTTGCCGTCTTCCAGGTCGTACGAATTCACGTCGAAGGCCCGGTCGGCGAGGAGCATCTTGCCCTGGCCCTCGGCCACCACCCAGTCGCTCGCGTGCAGCGGCGAATGGAAACTCGTGCGCACCAGACGGTCCAGGCGGCCGTGTCCGATGCCGTTGAACTCGATCGATCCGTAGTAGGCGATCATCTTCCCCTTCTGCAGGAACCACTGGCTCCCCTTGAGCTCCACGCAGAAGGTGTACGCGTTCACGCTGTCGTCGCTCGGCAGCGTCATCGGGTCGAGCGGCGCGGGCGCTCCCGCGGGCATCGAGGGGTTCACAGCTTCTCCTCCGACGCCTGGACGTACACCGCACCGCTCCCGGAAAGCTCCAGCTGGAACGCCTCGCCCGAGCCCCGCCCCACCATGTCGCGCCAGCCGAGCGCCGTGGAGAGTTTGTTGCGTACGTCGCCGTGGTGCGCGACATACGCCTGCGGGTCCACGTGCACCGGGCGCTGCGGGGTGATCGGTACCTCGATGACCCCGCCGTGCGCCATGACGGCGACCGCGCCCTGTCCCTTGAGAGTGGTCGTGAAGAGGCCCTGCCCTGTGACCTGGCCGCGGACCATGCCCATGACGCCGCCCTGGGAGCCCATGAACATCGTGCCCTGCTGGAGCGTCCCGTCGAAGGCGAGCAGCCGGTCCGCCTCCACGTAGAGGGTGTCTCCGGTGAGGCTGATCACCTGGATGTGGTGGCCGCCGTGCCCGAAGAGGACGGTGCCACTGCCCTCGACGGTCATCAGGGGCGTCGCCTCATTGGCGACCCGGCGCCCGATCATGGAGGCAAGGCCTCCCTGCCCGCCCTGGATGTTGGGCGTGAACGCCACATCGCCCTTGTACGCGAGCATGGCGCCGCGCTGACTGAACAGCCGTTGGCCCGGAAGGACGGTCGCCTCGACCATCTTCGAGTTGATCTCTCTGAAAGGCATGTCAGACGTCCCCCGCGATCGTGTTCCGCTCACTGGGCTGGACATAGACGAGCCCCTCGCCCTCGAAGCGGATCTGGAAGGCCTCGCCGCCGCCCTCGCCGAGCAACGTACGGAAAGTGACGCCCGACTGGAGGTTCTGGCGGAGGTCGCCCTGGTGCGCGACATACGCCCCCGGGTCCACGGTCAGGGGATACTGCCGACTGACCCGCAGCACCACGGCCGGGCCATCGGACATGATCGCCGCCTGGCCCGAGCCCTCGACGGTCGTGGTGAACAGGCCGTTGCCCTGCGAGGCGCCGCGGACGCCGGTGAATTGGGTGCCGGTGCGCAGGCCGCCGTCCGTGCACAGGAGATTGCCTGCCTCGACGAAGAGCTTCTCGCCCCGCAGCTCCACGAGGTTGATCTCGGTGGCACGGTCGGCGAACCAGCACGTGCCGTGCCCCTTCACCTCCATCACCGTCATCTGCTCGCCGGTGATGCGGCGGGTCACCATGCCCCGGACGCCCTCGCCGCCGCCGGTCATCTTTTTGAAGGCCATCTGGCCGTCGTACGCGACCATCGAGCCGTTCTTCGCCTTGACGGCGTCGCCGGACATGTCCACGGCGAGCACCCTGCTGCCTTGCAGTCGGAACGTTGCCACGTATTGACGGTAGCCGTCGGATATGGGGTCGGAACAGGGCATCGGCCCCTGAGGGAACCCGGAGAACACCCCGATGTCACAATGGGGGTCGCTTGTGCGCGCATTCACAAGATCAATGCCGTCAAGCAGCCCCGCCCCTCGCTCCCGCCTCCCACCGAAGGTGATCCGTGGACATCAAGACCGCTTCCGCACTCCGCCGCCTCCGTCTGGTCTCGGCCCCCGAGGCCGTCTCCTTCCTGCTCCTGATCATCTGCTCGGTGCTCAAGCGGACCACGGACTTCAACGCCGTGCCGGTGATGGGCATGGTCCACGGCGTGCTCTTCATCCTGTACGTGCTCTTCTGGCTCGACGCCTGGAACCGTACGAAGTGGAACGTGAAGACGGCCGCCCTCTACTTCATCCTCTCCGTCCTGCCGACCGGCGGTTTCTTCGCCGAGCGGAAGCTGAAGCGTGAGGCCGAGGCCGCCGTGATCGCGTCGCGCGCCCGTCGCGAAGGTGTCGTGAGCGCATGATCGTCGCCTTCTCCGTGACCCCGCTGGGCGTCGGCGAGGACGTGGGCGAGTACGTCGCCGACGCGGTCCGCGTCGTCCGCGAATCCGGCCTGCCCAACCGCACCGACGCGATGTTCACGTCCGTCGAGGGCGAGTGGGACGAGGTGATGGGCGTCGTCAAGCGCGCCGTCGCCGCGGTCGAGGCGCGGGCGCCGCGTGTCTCTGTCGTCATGAAGGCGGACATCCGCCCCGGAGTGACCGACGGGATGACGTCGAAGGTCGACACGGTGGAGCGACACCTTTCGCAGTAGCCCCGCCCCACAAAGAGCCCCCGCCGACGGTCAGTCGCCGGGGGCTTTCTTCTCGCCCGCGATGGCCCCCCTCGCGCGGGGCGGGGCCTCGTCCATCGCCCCCGGCAGCGCCGCTGACGCACAAGCGTTTCCCGCCCACCCACCCGATTGCCCCGCAGCGCCCCGATTGCCGGTAGGGCCGGGGAGGCGGCCCGCAGTCGGCATCGAGACGCGAGGGGACGTGCCGGTATGTCCGCCCGGAGCACGGCTCCCAACACTCCAGCCCCGAAGCACCAAAGCGCCCACCGGACGATAGCGAGGACGGACATACCGGCGCGGCCCCGCACCACAGCCGAACTAGCCCCGCACCCGCACCCGCACCAGCCCCGCACCCCACAGCAGCTCCCGCAACCGCAGCCAAACCGCTCACCCTAAAACCGCTCGCACGGACGCATCCCGTTCGACACGCCGAGGAAAGTCCCCTTTTGTGAGGGTATCGGCTTGTTCGCACCTGAACCTGCCATTGCCAGATCACCCAAGACCTGGAGGGCGCTGTGCGGCCGGAGGGCTACGACTACGACACCCACAGCACACTCGCCGGACCGCTCACGGAGCCGGACGGCGGCAGCGGGGGCAGCGGGAGCAGCAGCGACCGCTACCGGGTGCAGTACAACAAGCTTCTCTCCCGCGAGCCCCACCGAATACGAGCCGTCATCCTGATGACGCTCGCGCCCGTCCTCACCGGCCTCCTCCTGGTCTATCTCGTCTGGCCGACCCACTGGACGGAACGCGAGGGCGCCGACCGCTGGCTCATCGGTCTCGACGTCACGATGCTCGTGGCGATCGGGCTCATCGAGCTCTTCATGCTCGTCAACGTCATCTCGATCGCCCACGCGACGATGGTGGCGAGGGACCCGATACCGGTCACCCCCGAACCCGGCACCCGCGTCGCGTTCCTCACGACGTACGTCCCCGGCAAGGAACCCCTCAGCATGGTCCGCGGCACCCTCGAGGGGGCCAAGCGGATACACCACACCGGCCCCCTCGACGTCTGGCTCCTGGACGAGGGTGACAACGAGGACGCCAAGGCGCTCTGCGAGGAACTCGGCGTACGTCACTTCACCCGCAACGGAGTGCCCGAGTGGAACCGCGAGAAGGGTGTCCACAAGGCCCGCACCAAGCACGGCAACTACAACGCCTGGCTCGCGATGCACGGCGGCGACTACGACTTCTTCGCCTCCGTGGACACCGACCACGTCCCGCTCCCCAACTTCCTTGAGCGGATGATGGGTTACTTCCGGGACGAGGACGTCGCGTTCGTCGTCGGCCCCCAGGTGTACGGGAACTACGACAGCCCCGTCACCAAGGCCGCCGAGTCCCAGCAGTTCCTCTTCCACGCCCTGATCCAGCGCGCCGGCAACCGCTACCGCGCGCCCATGTTCGTCGGCACCAACAACGTCGTACGCATCAAGGCGCTCCGCCAGGTCGGCGGCCTGTACGACTCCATCACCGAGGACATGGCGACCGGCTTCGAGCTGCACCGCCACAAGAACCCAGCCACCAGGCGCCACTGGCGGTCGGTCTACACCCCCGACGTGCTCGCCGTCGGCGAGGGCCCCGCCTCCTGGACGGACTTCTTCACCCAGCAGATGCGCTGGTCGCGCGGGACGTACGAGACGCTGTTCAAGCAGTACTGGAAGGCGCCGTTCACGATGCCGCCCGGCCGTCTCTTCTCGTACACGATGATGCTCGTCTACTACCCCATGACGGCGGTCAACTGGCTCCTCGGCGTGCTGAGTTGCGTCCTGTTCCTCTGGTTCGGGGCCTCCGGCACCCAGGTCGCCGCGTCCGTCTGGCTGATGCTCTACAGCGATGCGGCGGCGCTCCAGGTGGGGCTCTACCTCTGGAACCGGCGCCACAACGTCTCCCCGCACGAACCGGCGGGCTCCGGAGGCCTCGCGGGCATGGCGATGTCCGCGCTCTCCGCGCCCATCTACGCCAAGTCGCTCGGCGCCGCCGTCCTGCGCCGCCCGAGCCGCTTCGTGGTCACGCCCAAGGGCGGCGACGCGAGCCCCGACCGGGTGCTCACCTTCCGGATCCACCTCTTCTGGGCGGCAGTACTCGCCAGCTCACTGGCCGCCTCGTTCGTGCTCGGCCACACCCACGCGGCGATGCGCACCTGGGCCGTCCTTGCCCTGGTCATCGCACTCGCCCCGATAGCGATCTGGAGCTTCTCGCTGGTCATGGAGCGCAGGGCACGCACGGCGCGCAAGGAGGCCCGCGTGCAGGCGCGCCGGCGCGGCAGGGAGGACGCGGAAGGCCTTGGCGCCCCGAGCGGCGCGGACGGCGAGCCGGAGCCGGCGTTCGCCACCGGTACGACGACAGGAGGGAACTGACCCATGGCTTACCGGCCCTCTCAGCGCACCAAGAAGACGCTCCTCGGAGTCGGGGCGGGCGCGCTGCTCGTCGGACTCAACGCGCCGGCGGCGCTCTCCTTCGCCGAGGAGCAGTACCACGAGTACAAGATCGCCCAGCCCGGCTACAAGGCCAAGTACGGCTCCTGGAAGCAGATCGGCATCCCCGAGAAGTTCCGCACCAACGCCATCCACGCCGCGCTCCTGCACACCGGCAAGGTCCTCATCGTCGCGGGCTCCGGGAACGAGCAGAAGAAGTTCGACGCGGGGTCGTTCGACACGATCCTCTGGGACCCGAAGAAGGACACCTTCAAGAAGGTCGCGACCCCGGAGGACTTCTTCTGCTCGGGCCATGCCCAACTCCCCGACGGACGCCTCCTGGTGGCGGGCGGCACGGCGCGCTACGAACTCCTCGACGGCGAGATCAACCGGGCCGGCGGCGGCATGCGCGTCAAGAACGAGAACCCCGACAAGGCCATCGTCCTCAAGAAGGGCACCCGTTTCCGCTCTCCGTCGGGCGTCGAGTACGTGAGCATGCTCGACGTCAAGGTCCCCAAGGCCAAGCGGGACTACGAGATCACGTACTCCAAGACCGGTGCGATGCAGCCCTGGAAGACGACGGTCAAGGCGAGCGAGGCCCGCGTCTTCGTCGAGGCGGCCGAGGAGGGCGACGAGTTCGTCACGGAGAAGTCCGCGCAGTACGAGATCGAGGGCCTCACCGGCAAGGCGGCGGACAACGCGTACGGGATCGCCGAGAAGATCACCATGGACAAGCAGGACTTCCAGGGGATCAAGGCGGCGTACGAGTTCGACCCGAAGGCCGAGAAGTACGTCCCCGTGGAGCCGATGGAGAAGGCCCGCTGGTACCCGACGCTCGTCGGTCTGGACGACGGCAAGGTCCTCGCGGTCTCCGGCCTCGACGACGTGGGCATGATCGACCCGGGCGACAACGAGATCTACGACCCGAAGACGAAGAAGTGGACCAACGGCCCCAAGCGCTACTTCCCGACCTACCCCGCGCTCTTCCTCACCAAGGGCGGCAAGCTCTTCTACCCGGCGTCGAACGCGGGCTACGGGCCCGCGGACAAGGGCCGTGAGCCCGGCCTGTGGGACCTGAAGACGAACAAGTTCGAGAAGATCCCCGGCCTCGTCGACCTCGACCAGACCGAGACGTCCGCGTCCCTCCTGCTGCCCCCCGCGCAGGACCAGAAGGTGATGATCCTGGGCGGCGGAGGGGTCGGCGAGTCCGACAAGGCGACCCGGCGCACGGCCGTGGTCGACCTCAAGGAGGACAGCCCCGCCTTCAAGACCGGACCCGAACTCCCGCAGGGCACCCGCTACTTGAACAGCGTGATCCTTCCGGACGACTCGGTGTTCACGGCCAACGGCTCCAAGGACTACCGGGGCCGCGGCGGCAGCAACATCCTCAAGGCGCAGTTCTACGACCCCAAGACGAACAGCTTCCGCGCGGCGGCGTCCCCCAAGGTGGGGCGCAACTACCACTCCGAGGCGCTGCTCCTGCCCGACGGACGGGTCGTCACGTTCGGCTCCGACCCGCTCTTCGACAACCAGGAGAACACCAAGCTCGGCCACTTCGAGCAGCGCATGGAGGTCTTCACCCCGCCCACGCTGCACAAGGCGGGCAACAACCGTCCGGTCCTGGGCGAGGGCCCGGAGGAGCTGGCGGCGGACGGCCGGGCGACGTTCCGCACGGAGAGCCCGGAGAAGATCGCGTCGGCCCGTCTCATGCGTCCCAGCGCGGTGACGCACACGACGGACGTCGAGCAGCGGTCGATCGCGCTCGGGCTCACCAAGGGCAAGGGTGAGGTGACGGTGGACGTGCCCAAGGGCGACACCGCTCTGGTGCCGCCCGGCTGGTACATGCTGTTCGTGACGGACCAGGACGGCACGTCGTCAGAGGCGAAGTGGATCCACGTCGGGCAGAAGTGACCGCCGGTCAGGTGGCCTTGGCGTTGCGCGCGAGACCGAGTGCGTAGTCGGGCCACCACTGGCCCGCCGCCGGGCCGCCCCGGCACGGTCCGTCCGAGTCGCCGGGCCGCTTGATCCACAGGACCGCGTCGAGCAGCGCGTCACCGGTCTTGTCCGTCGGCGGGGTGCCGAGGCCGCGTCCCGGCGGATTGCACCAGGCGTCCTCGCGGTCACCGGCGAGCGGCCCCTTGCCGTTGCGGCTGGTGTCCATCACGAAGTGCTTGCCGCCGATGATCCCCGAGAGGCTGCGGCCGTACGCCTTGATGGTCTCGTCGCTCTGGAAGTTCGACACGTTCAGCGAGAAGCCGTCGGCCTGCGCGATCCCCGCCTGCTGAAGCGGTTCGGCGAGCTTGGCGGCCTGGGAGATCCAGCCCGGGTTGCCCGCGTCCAGATAGACCTTCACCTGGGGCTGCCGCTTGAACCGCTGGATGGCTTCGGAGAGCAGTTGGTAGCGGTCGGCGTGGTACTCGGCGGGGGTGCAGCCGTCCACGATGTGCGGGATCGCGTCGGGCTCCAGGACGACGACGGCCCGGCTGTCGCCGATGGTGCCGGCGAACTTCTCGATCCACTGCCGGTAGAAGTCCGAGCTGTGCGCGCCGCCCGCGGAGTGCTGGCCGCAGTCGCGGTGCGGGATGTTGTACGCGACGAGCACGGCGGTGCGGTCACCCTGCGCGGCGCCGTCGACGGCCGCCTTCACGTCGGGCACCGGGTCGTCGCCCGCGGGCCACACGGCCATGGGCTGCTCGGAGATCCGCTTCAGCGAGTCGGCGTCCTGGGTGCGGCCCTCCTGCTCCCACTGCCTGACCTGCCGGGCGGCGGCGCTCTCGGGGTCGACCCAGAAGGCGTTCTCCGAGGCCTTCTTCGCGCCCTCGGTGGAGGGACCGGCCTCGGAGGCGGTCCTCTCCTTGCTCTTGGTGCCGGAATCGGAGGAGCACCCTGCCGTGAGCCCGAGGGCCGTGAGGGCCGTGAGTGCCGTGAACGTACGGAGCAGCCGGTGCATCCAGCCCCCTTGGGCGACGGTGACCGGGCAATCGTTACATAACGGTCCAATCACCCTTGGTTACGACACCGCGCGAGGCCCGTCAGATACCGCCGCCACTCGCCAGCGCGATGCCGAGCGGCGTGCGCTCGTAGAGCACCTGATGCCCGTACCGCCGCGAGATCAGCAGCCCCGCCCCGCGCAGGGCGCCGAGGTGCGCGGAGACGGACGAGGGGGCGAGCCCCAGGCGATGGGCCAGGGCCGAGGTGGTGGCCGGGTCGGTGAGCGCGGCCAGGACGGTCGCCCTGCCCCGCCCCAGGAGCCGTACGAGCGCCTCTGAAGTACGTTCGCTCGGCTCGGCCCAGAGGCCGCCGATGCCGCGGGCGGGATAGACCAGGGTCGGCTGCCAGGGCGGGTCGTGGCCGCCCACCACGTCGGGCCAGGCGAAGATGCTGGGCATCAGGACGAGGCCCTGCCCCGCCAGATGCCGCACGTGGTCGTCCCGCCGCGCGACGGTCAGCGTCTCCGCGTCCCAGGTGAACCTCGGGTCCAGTTCGGCGACCAGCGCGCCGAGCCCGACCTCCGCGAGCCGCCGGGAATGGAAGGCGACGTCCGCCTCCAGGAGCGCGCGCAGCCGGGGCCAGTCCGGCTCGACGAGGGTGTGCCAGGCGGCCTCCACGGCATCCGCGAGATCCCGCACCGCGCGCGCGGGTTCGGCGAGCAGCGCGCGCCCCCGGGGGGAATCGGCGGCCCCCGCGGTGCAGGCGAGCGCTCGCGCCAACTCCTCCCGCGCGGCCTCGGGGTCGGCCGCGCGCACGGCCGCGATCTCCTCCTCGAAGGTGGCGGCGGGGCCGATGGGGGGAGGGCCGATGAAGTCCGGGGTGTACCCCCGCTGCGGCATCAGCAGCCACAGCACCCCGAGATCGAGACCGGCACTCGCCCCGCGGATCCGCCGCAGCCACTGCGGGTGATAGCCGTGCCGGTCGGGCCGCTTCAGGGTGCGCACGGCCTCCTGCGTCTCCCACAAGGGCGAGACGGCGAACCGGCACCGCAAGAGATCGTCCGGCCCGAAATGCAACCGGTTCGGCACGGACCCACCCCCACGATTCGCCTGGAACCGAAACTCTAGGGCGACCGGCACGCGCGCGTGCAGGGTGCGGACATGTCCGACGACCCCATGTGCGCCCCCGAACCCACCGGCTACCTCCGCCTGTTCACGATCCGCGAGTTCCGTGCCGTCTTCCTCGCCCACGCCTTCTCGCTGCTCGGCGTCGTCGTCAGCGAGGTCGCGCTCACCGTGCTCGTGTACGGGCTCACCGGGTCGCCGTTGCTCAGCGCGCTGACCTTCGCGCTCGGGATGCTGCCCTATCTCGTGGGCGGGACCCTGCTCTCCGGGATCGCCGACCGGTACCCGCCGCGGCGGGTGCTCGTGGTGTGCGACGTGGTGTGTGCCGGGTGCGCCGCCCTCATGGCGCTGCCCGCCACGCCCGTCTTCGGTCTGCTCGCGCTGCGGTGCGCCATCGCCGTCGTGTCGCCCGTGTTCAACGGGACGCGGATGGCGACGCTCCCCGACATCCTCGGGGACGGCGACCTGTTCGTCCTCGGGCGCTCCCTGCTCCGGATCGTCTCGCAGAGCTCCGTACTCGTCGGGTTCGGACTCGGCGGTGTCCTGCTCACCGTCGTGTCGCCGCGCGGGGCACTCGTCATCACCGTCTGTACGTTCGCGGCCTCCGCGCTGCTCCTGCGGTGCGGGACCAGACGCAGACCCGCGCGCGGGGGTGTCGGTTCCGCGCTGATGAAGTACTCGCTCAGCGGCGCCGGGCGAGTGCTCGGCGACCGGCGGATCAGGGCGCTGCTGCTCCTGCTGTGGGCGCCGCCGATGTTCATGGTCGCCCCGGAGGCGCTCGCCGCTCCGTACGCGGACCAGATCGGCGTCGGCGTCGCGGGTGTCGGGCTGCTGATGTGCGCGCTGCCGGTCGGCACGATCACGGCGGAGCTGTACGCCGGGTCCGCGCTCTCGGCGGCCACCCGGGCCCGCATCGCCCTGCCGCTCGCCTCGTTCACGCTGCTGCCGCTCACCGTGTACGCCGTCACGCCGGGCCTCGTATGGGCGATGCTCGCCCTCGCGCTCGCCGGCGCCGGATCGGCGTACACGCTGGGCGTGGACCGGTGGTTCGTCGATGCCGTGCCCCAGGAGCTGCGCGGGCGGGCCATGACCGTGCACACGGCGGGGCTCATGACGATCCAGGGGGTGGGGATGGCGCTCGCCGGGCTCGCGGCGGAGTTCTTCGCGGTGAGCACCGTCGTCACGGCGTCGGGCGTGCTCGGCACGGTCTGCTGCCTCGCCCTGGCGGCCGAGGTCCGCGCCACGCACCGTACGGCCGACGGCGAACCAGCCAAGCCACGGGAACAGGCGACCGAATTGCGAGACGGGGCTGACCACCATGTGACCGGCGGGTAAGGTCTTTGGCGTGCCGAAGCCGCTCAGCCTTCCTTTCGATCCCATCGCCCGCGCCGACGAACTCTGGAAGCAGCGCTGGGGATCCGTACCGGCCATGGGGGCGATCACCTCGATCATGCGGGCGCACCAGATCCTGCTCGCCGAGGTCGATGCGGTCGTCAAGCCGTACGGACTGACCTTCGCGCGGTACGAGGCGCTGGTCCTTCTCACGTTCTCGCAGGCGGGTGAGTTGCCGATGTCCAAGATCGGCGAGCGCCTCATGGTGCACCCCACGTCCGTCACCAACACCGTCGACCGCCTCGTCAAGTCCGGCCTCGTCGACAAGCGCCCCAATCCGAACGACGGGCGCGGCACCCTCGCCGCCATCACGGAGAAGGGCCGCGAGGTCGTCGAGGCGGCCACCCGCGAGCTGATGGCCATGGACTTCGGGCTCGGCGTGTACGACGCCGAGGAGTGCGCGGAGATCTTCGCGATGCTGCGGCCGCTGCGGGTGGCGGCGGAGGACTTCGAAGAGCAGTAGAAGCTCTCGTTCCGGTCGTGCCGGGGCCGCCGGAAGATCGCGCAAAACGGGCCGATACGCTCGTAGGCATGAAGCGAAGCGTGCTGACCCGTTACCGGGTGATGGCCTATGTCACCGCCGTCATGTTGCTCGTGCTGTGCACCTGCATGATTTTCAAGTACGGCTTCGACAAGGGCGAGGGCCTGACGCTGGTCGTCTCCCAGGTCCACGGCGTCCTCTACATCATCTACCTGATCTTCGCCTTCGACCTGGGCTCCAAGGCGAAGTGGCCGTTCGGCAAGCTGCTGTGGGTGCTGGTCTCCGGCACCATCCCGACCGCCGCGTTCTTCGTCGAGCGCAAGGTCGTGCGCGAGGTCGAGCCGCTGATCGTCGACGGCTCCCCGGCCACCGCGAAGGCCTAGCCCCCCCCCGGAAACACCGCCACGGAGATACCCGTGGCCCCGCTGCGGAGCAGCTAATGTCGCAGCGCCTCGACATTTACTAGGACGTCCTAGTAAATTCGAAGGTATGGACGCTGACGCCATCGAGGAGGGCCGCCGTCGCTGGCAGGCCCGGTACGACACCGCGAAGAAGCGCGACGCGGATTTCACCACGCTCTCCGGCGACCCGGTCGAGCCCGTCTACGGGCCGCGGCCCGGGGATGCCTATGAGGGATTCGAGCGGATCGGATGGCCCGGCGAGTACCCCTTCACCCGCGGACTGCACGCCACCGGCTACCGCGGCCGGACCTGGACCATCCGCCAGTTCGCAGGATTCGGCAACGCCGAGCAGACGAACGAGCGCTACAAGACGATCCTGGCCAACGGCGGCGGCGGTCTCTCCGTGGCCTTCGACATGCCGACCCTGATGGGCCGGGACTCGGACGAGCCCCAGTCCCTCGGCGAGGTCGGGCACTGCGGGGTCGCCATCGACTCGGCCGCCGACATGGAGGTCCTGTTCAAGGACATCCCGCTCGGTGACGTCACGACGTCGATGACGATCTCCGGGCCCGCCGTCCCCGTCTTCTGCATGTATCTGGTCGCGGCAGAGCGGCAGGGCATCGACCCGGGCCTCCTGAACGGCACGCTCCAGACGGACATCTTCAAGGAGTACATCGCCCAGAAGGAGTGGCTCTTCCAGCCCGAGCCGCACCTGCGCCTCATCGGCGACCTCATGGAGCACTGCGCGCGCGACATCCCCGCGTACAAGCCCCTCTCGGTCTCCGGCTACCACATCCGCGAGGCCGGGGCGACGGCCGCGCAGGAGCTCGCGTACACCCTCGCGGACGGCTTCGGGTACGTCGAGCTCGGCCTGAGTCGCGGCATGGACGTGGACGTCTTCGCGCCCGGACTCAGCTTCTTCTTCGACGCGCACCTGGACTTCTTCGAGGAGATCGCCAAGTTCCGTGCCGCGCGCCGGATCTGGGCCCGCTGGATGCGGGACGTGTACGACGCGAAGACCGACAAGGCCCAGTGGCTGCGCTTCCACACGCAGACCGCGGGGGTCTCGCTGACGGCACAGCAGCCCTACAACAACGTCGTACGCACCGCCGTCGAGGCCCTCTCCGCGGTCCTCGGCGGCACGAACTCGCTGCACACGAACGCCCTCGACGAGACCCTCGCGCTGCCGAGCGAGCAGGCGGCCGAGATCGCGCTGCGCACGCAGCAGGTGCTCATGGAGGAGACGGGCGTCGCCAACGTGGCGGACCCGCTGGGCGGCTCCTGGTACGTCGAGCAGCTCACCGACCGCATCGAGGCCGACGCCGAGAAGATCTTCGAGCAGATCGAGGAGCGGGGACGCAGGGCGCATCCGAACGGGCAGCACCCGATCGGCCCGATGACGTCCGGGATCCTCAGGGGGATAGAGGACGGCTGGTTCACGGGCGAGATCGCCGAGTCGGCGTTCCAGTACCAGCAGTCCCTGGAGAAGGGTGACAAGCGCGTCGTGGGCGTCAATGTCCACCACGGCTCCGTCACCGGCGACCTGGAGATCCTGCGGGTCTCTCACGAGGTGGAGCGGGACCAGGTCAAGGTCCTCGGCGCTCGCCGCTCGGCGCGGGACGACGCGCGGGTGCGGGCCTCGCTGGACGCGATGCTGGCCGCCGCCCGCGATGGGTCCAACATGATCGCCCCCATGCTGGAGGCGGTGCGGGCCGAGGCGACCCTCGGGGAGATCTGCGGTGCGTTGCGGGACGAGTGGGGGATTTACACCGAGCCTCCTGGGTTCTAGTTCGGGTGCTCCGGGTGTGTGGGGATCTGCGGGCCGTTGTGGCTGGTCGCGCAGTTCCCCGCGCCCCTTACGGGGCTGGCCGAAAGTTGTGGGTGTCAGATGCAAGGGGCTGGGTAGGCGCGCGCTCGCGTCAGTTCTTCCTGCCCCTGGAGTCACCCTGTGTCACCCGTGAGCCTGCCCGGCCCCACTCGTACCGCCGTGATCGCCATCGGAGCCGCCACGCTCACTCTTCTCGGTGCGCTGACGGTGTACGGCTCCGGTGAGGTCAGCGCGAGCCCGCCGGCCGAGCCGAAGGTGCAGGACACCTTCGACTCGCTCGGCCCCGACGTGCACGCGGCGAAGCTCTCGAACGGCCGGACGGCGCACTACTCCGACACCGGGAACAAGAAGGGCAAGCCCGTCCTCTTCATAGGCGGCACCGGCACGAGCGCCCGCGCGGCGCACATGACCGACTTCTTCCGCTCGACGCGCGAGGACCTGGGCCTGCGCCTCATCTCCGTCGAGCGCAACGGCTTCGGCGACACGGAGTTCGACAAGAAGCTCGGCAAGGCCGACTTCGCCGACGACACCCTCGAAGTCCTCGACAAGCTCGGCGTGGACGACGTGAGCGTGATCGCCATCTCGGGCGGCGGTCCGTACGCGGCGGAGCTCGCGGGGCGCGCCCCCGACCGGATCTCGGCCCTGCACCTCGCGGCGGCCCTGCCGCCCTACGGCACGAAGCCCGCGTACTGCTCGATGTCCGACGACGAGCTGGCCGACACGGTGAAGGACTCCATCAAGGACCCGCGCAAGTGGTGGGCGTTCCCGGACGACAGCCCCGTGAAGTCGATACCGGGCTTCGCCGACACGGCGTACGAGGAAGGCGCGCGCACCTACAACCAGCGCGGCCAGCAGGCGGACCCCGCGCCGCAGGTGCACGAGCAGAAGCTGTACTGCGGGCGCCCGGGACCGGATCTCTCGAAGCTCGACGCCCCGGTCTATCTCTACGGCGGCAAGAAGGACACGACCGTGCCGCCGGCGACCCTCAAGACCTGGCAGGACGCGCTGCCGGGCAAGGCGAAGGTGCGTACGTACGCCGACTCCGGGCACGACGTGCAGTACCGCCACTGGGACCAGATCCTGGTCGACCTGGCGGGACACGGCGACCGTACGGTCATCTGCCGCGGCAAGCACACGCGCGTGCTCCCCGCCGACGAGGCCGACCGGCTGCTCGCCAAGGACAAGGCCACGCTGGGCAGCTGCGCCTGGAAGAACAACTGACCCGCGACTAGCCGGGCAGCGTCAGCCTGAACAGCGCGCCCCCGCCCGCCGCCCGCTCCGCCGAGAGCTCCGCTCCGTGCGCGTGGGCGATCTGGCGGGCCATCGCGAGACCTAGGCCCGAGCCCGGCAGGGCGCGGGCCTTCTCGGCGCGGTAGAAGCGGTCGAAGACGTACGGCAGGTCCTCCTCCGCGATGCCGGGCCCGTGGTCGCGGACCGTCAGGGCGGCGGGCGTGAGGGAGACCTCCACGGGGGTGCCCGGCGGGCTGAACTTCGCCGCGTTGTCGAGCAGGTTGGTGACGAGGCGCGAGAGGCGTGCGGGGACGCCGGGGATGCTCGTGCCGTCGGCGTCCGGCGTCACCTGGAGCGTGAACGGCACCTGCGGCCAGTGGCCGCGCGCCGCGTCCACGACATGGGCGACCAGGGGAGCGAGCCGCACCTCCTCCAGGAGGGGCTGCGGCTCCTCGTCGCGGGCCAGCTCGATCAAGTCGTTGACCATGCCGGTCACCTCGCGCAGCTGGCGGGCCAGCGCGCCGGACGCCCGCTCGCGCTGTGTGTCGGTCAACCGGTCGGCGCGGGCGAGGAGTTCGGCGTTCGTACGCAGCGCGGTCAGCGGCGTACGCAGCTCGTGCGAGGCATCGGCGACCAGGCGCCGTTGTGCGGTGACCGACTTCTCCAGCTCGGCCAGCATCGCGTTGAACGACGCGGCCAGGCGGGTCACCTCGTCCTCGCGGCCCGGCGGGCCCGGCGGCAGCTCGATGCGGTGCCGGGCGTCGCGGGTCGCCGCGATGCGTTCCGCCGTGGCGGTGAGGCGGGCGACCGGTGCGAGACCGGTGCGCGAGACCCAATAGCCGCCGAGCCCCGACAGGAGCACTCCGGCGCCGCCCACCGCGGCAAGCAGCCCGGCGGCCTGCCGCACGCCGCGCTCCGCGATGTCGGCGCGCAGGGCGACCTGGACGGCGTTCCCCTTGCCGTAGTTGGTGGTGTACATCCGGGTCGGCTTCCCGTGCAGCGTGAGGCTTGTGTAGTACGGCGACGCCTGGCCGCTCGCGACCTGCCGGGTGGAGTGGGTGACCGGAAGCAGATAGGGCTTCGACGGATCGTCGCCCGGGTCGGCGGGGACGATCTGCGAGCAGGCGGGGGCGCCGAGGAAGCGGCACTCGCCCGTGACGACGCCCGGCTCGGTGTCGTAGTGCCGCTGCTGGGCGATGAGGGTCGCCGACTGGGCGAGGTTCTGGTCGAGCTGCTGGTAGAGCTTGTAGCGGATGACGAGGAACGCCGCCGCGCACACCCCGACCGCGACCAGCGCGACGGGCGCCGCCGCGGCGATCGCCAA
>NZ_BAAAUG010000149.1:0-856 GCF_039533825.1 Streptomyces rectiviolaceus | reverse complement strand
GTTCGCGGCGTGCCGGGGGCTTGCGGACTCCGTGGCGCGGGCGGCGTACGTCCGTGGGCGTGCGGCGGCCGAGGCGGAGGAGTGGGGGGCGGCGTGCGGGGCGTTCGCGGAGGCGGTGGACGCGGTGGCGGTGGCGGTGGCGCTGGATGAGGCAGGCCCCGGAGCGAGCCCTGGAGTGAGCCCCGGCCCCGACCTCTCCACCTGGCACGCCTACGCCTCCGGGCGTGTGGCAGAGGGCGAGTGCGCCTGGGCCGATGCCGTCGAGGGGTTCGCCGGTGCCGGTGGGTTCCTGGATGGAGGCGTACGGCTCCTGTACGCGCGAGGGCGACACGCCGCGGACCGGGAAGCCTGGCCGGAGGCACTTGTGGACCTGGAGGCCGCCGCCGCCCAAGGGTGGGACGCGGAGCCGTGGTTGAGCGACCTGCGGGAGCGGACGTACCAGGGGGCGCTGGACGCGGCGGGCGTCGGGAACTGGGCGGGTGCGCTGACGGGCCTCGACCTGTTGCCCCTGGACTTCCGTGACGTGCGGCCGCGCAAGTGCTACGTCCGGGGCCAGGTGGCGGCCTCCGGCGGCGACTGGCCGAAGGCGGCGGACGCGTTCGGGGAGTGCGTCGCCGCGGGCGGCGGGTTCGACGACGCCGACGCGCTGCGGACGTACGCCCAGGGGCGCCGCTGCCAGGACGAGTCGCGCTGGCAGGACGCGCTTGCCTGCTTCGCCCGGCTGTCATCGGACCTCCTCGACGTGCCCGACCGCCTCCTGTACGCACGCGGCAGGGTCGCCGACGCCCGCGCCGAGTGGGCCGGTGTGATCGACGGCTTCGGCCGGCTGCCCGACACGTACGCCCACGGCGAGGTC
>NZ_BAAAUG010000148.1:0-146598 GCF_039533825.1 Streptomyces rectiviolaceus | reverse complement strand
GGTGTGCAGCGCGTCGACGAGCAGGGGGTGCGGGCCGAGCGGGGCGGCGACCCGCGTGTCGAGGTGCGGCGCGCCGTCGGCGGCCTCGGGGATGTCGTGCTTGACGTGGTATCCGCGGCCGAGCAGCAGCGGCACGAGGACGGCGGACCCGGTCGCCGCGGCGAGGGTGTCGGCGAGCAGCGGCTCGTTCAGCTCGATGTGGCCGAGGCGCACGGTGAGCCCGGGCCGCAGCTCCCGCACCAGTTCGAGGAGCTCCGTCACGGTGGCGAGGGCGCGGGGGTCACGGCTGCCGTGGCCGACCACGACGAGCGCGGGTGCCGGTGCGGTGCGGCGCCTGCCGTCGAGCGACACGAGGGTGAGCTGGCTGCCGAGCTGGCTGGTTATCCGGTCCATGATTTGCGCCGTACTTTCGAGAGGGGTGCTGCCGGACTCATCGCGAAGAGGGTTCGACGGCGTCATGGACCGAGGATGGCCGCGCCGTATTGCCGTCGCGTTGCGCGCCGGTGACGGGTGCTTTCGGCCTGGCTCACCGGCGGTGCCCTGCCTTTGTCAGTGCGGTCGCTTACCGTTGTGCGCAGTGATCGGATCGGGGGGATCCGGCATCGGGGCACGGGGGATCGGGATGGAGCGGCCGGGGTGGATGCGGCGATCGGGGGCGGGCGGGCCGTCCGGGGTGCGGGCCCGGGTCCGTGGGTGCGTGGCTCGTCTTGGCCGCCTGCGGCTGCGGCTGCCGCGGACGCGGCGGGGACAGCGGCGGGCCGTGCAGGCCTTCATGGCCGTCTGCGTGGTGGCGCTGCTGCCCGCGACGTGGCTTTTCGTGACGGCGCAGGACCGGCTGCACACGACGGCTGACGTGCCGCGCACGCGGGTCGCCGTAGTGTTCGGGGCCGGCCTGTGGGAGGGCGAGCCGTCGCCGTATCTCGCGCACCGCCTGGACGCGGCGGCCGAGCTGTACGAGACGGGGCGGATAGAGGTCGTCCTCGTCACCGGGGACAACAGCCGCGAGGAGTACGACGAGCCGGACGCCATGCGCGCGTATCTGACCGAGCGCGGCGTGCCGGGGCGGCGGATCGTCAGTGACTACGCGGGCTTCGACACCTGGGACTCCTGCGTGCGCGCCAAGCAGGTGTTCGGCGTCGACCGGGCGGTGCTGATCAGCCAGGGCTTCCACATACGCAGGGCCGTCGCGCTCTGCCGCGCGGCGGGCGTCTCGTCGTACGGCGTCGGGGTCGACGCGAAGCACGACGCGACCTGGTACTACGGCGGCGCGAGGGAGCTGTTCGCGGCGGGCAAGGCGGCGTTCGACTCGGCGCTTCAACCGGATCCGCGGTTCCTCGGGCCCCGGGAGCCCGGTGTGGACCGGGCGCTTGCCGCGCCTCGCTAAGCCTGGCCCCTGGGCCTTGAGCGGGGGTGCGTCTGCCTGCTCCCGCCATCCGCCGGGTGCGGGTCGTGGTCCGTCCTCGCGCAGTTCCCCGCGCCCCTAAAGGGGCACGACCCCGCTCACAGCGGGGTACGGGCCGCGCTGAGGTCGGCTTACCGCGTGTGTAACGCGATCGCGTCGGGGCGCGTAACAACCCCGGCGGATGCTGGACCGCATGCACACCAAGGCGACACCGACCCACTGTCCGTACTGCGCGCTGCAATGCGGGATGGGCCTGACCAGTGGCCCCGGCGGGGTCGAGGTCGTGGAGCGTCCCGAGTTCCCCGTGAACGGGGGCGCGCTGTGCGGCAAGGGCCGCACGGCGCCCGCTGTGCTCTCCTCCCGGGTGCGTCTGACCGAGCCACTCATCCGATCCCACGCCACGGGCCGGCTCGAACCGGCCACCTGGGAGGAGGCCGTCGCCCGCGTCGCCGAAGGGCTTTCCCGCACGCGCGGCGAACATGGCGCGGACGCGTGCGGGGTGTTCGGCGGCGGGGGGCTGACCAACGAGAAGGCGTACGCCCTGGGGAAGTTCGCGCGGGTGGCGCTCGGCACGTCGCAGATCGACTACAACGGCCGGTTCTGCATGTCGTCGGCGGCAGCGGCGGGACAGCGGGCCTTCGGGCTCGACCGTGGCCTGCCGTTCCCGCTTGAGGACATCCCGCGCACCGGCTGTGTGATCCTCGTCGGCTCGAACCTCGCCGAGACGATGCCGCCCGCGCTGCGGTATCTGACGGAGCTGAAGGCGAACGGCGGGAAGCTGATCGTCATCGACCCGCGCAGGACCCGCACCGCCGAGCAGGCCGACCTCCATCTGGCGCCGCGCCCCGGCACCGACCTCGCCCTCGCGCTCGGCCTGCTGCACCTGGTGGTGGCCGAGGGCCGGACGGACGAGGTGTTCATCGAGGAGCGGACGACCGGCTGGGAGGAGGCGCGGGCGGCGGCGATGGCGCACTGGCCGGAGTACGTGGAGCGGATCAGCGGCGTTCCCGTGCCCCAGCTCCGCGATGCGATGCGGATGTTCTGCGACGCCGAGGCCGGGATGGTGCTCACCGCTCGCGGACCCGAGCAGCAGTCCAAGGGGACCGACACGGTGGGCGCCTGGATCAACCTCTGCCTCGCGACGGGCAACGCGGGCCGCCCGCTTGCCGGATACGGCTGCCTGACCGGGCAGGGCAACGGGCAGGGGGGACGCGAACACGGCCAGAAGGCCGACCAGTTGCCCGGCTACCGCAAGCTGACGGACCCGGCGGCGCGGGCGCATGTGGCGGGGGTGTGGGGCGTGGACCCCGACTCGCTCCCCGGTCCGGGGCGATCCGCGTACGAGCTGCTCGACGCGCTCGGCGGGGACATCAAGGCCCTGCTCCTGATGGGCTCCAACCCGGTCGTGTCGGCGCCGCGCGCCGCGCATGTGGAGGAGCGGCTGCGGTCGCTCGACTTCCTCGCGGTGGCGGACGTCGTGCTCTCCGAGACGGCCGAACTGGCCGATGTCGTCCTGCCGGTGACGCAGTGGGCCGAGGAGACGGGGACGGTCACGAACCTGGAGGGGCGGGTGCTGCTGCGCCGCAAGGCGGTGAGCGCGCCCGACGGCGTACGGAGCGACCTGGACGTCCTGCACGGTCTCGCCGCCATCCTCGGCCACGAGAAAGGCTTCCCGACGGACCCGGAGGAGGTCTTCGAGGAGCTGCGCCGGGCGAGCGCGGGCGGGGCGGCGGACTACTCGGGGATCTCGTACGCGCGGCTGAAGGAAGGGAACGGGGAGGGAGTGTTCTGGCCCTGCCCCGCGAACGAGGACGTGAACGTGAACGTGAACGTGAACGTGAACGAAGACGTGAAGGAGAACGCGGGCGGCGAACCGGATGCCGTGCACCCCGGCACCCCCCGCCTCTTCCTCGACCGGTTCGCCACCGAGGACGGCCGTGCGCGGTTCGTGCCGGTGGCGCATCGGGCCGCCGCCGAGGAGCCGGACGCGGAGTATCCCGTGCTCCTGACCACCGGGCGGGTCCTCGCGCAGTACCAGTCGGGGGCCCAGACGCGCCGCGTGGACGAGCTCAACTCCGCCGCTCCCGGGCCCTTCGTGGAGCTGCATCCGCGGCTCGCCGCGCGCCTCGATGTCGGGGAGGGCGAGCCGGTGACCGTCGTCTCGCGGCGGGGCCGGGCCGTCGCACCTGCGCGGATCACGAGCACGATCCGTTCCGACACCGTCTTCATGCCGTTCCACTGGCCGGGCGAGGGGCGGGCCAACTCCCTGACGAATCCGGCACTCGACCCGGTGTCGCGCATGCCGGAGTTCAAGGTGTGCGCGGTGCGGCTTGAGCGGGCGTCGTAACGGCTGGACACGGCAGCGGGCCGGGGGGGCTTCCCCCGGCCCGCTGTCATGCGCGTAACCGCTGTCATGCGCGTACGAAGGTCAGCAGGTGCGCCCGACATAGTGCGCGCCCTGGATCTTGCTCGCCGATCCCAGCCAGGTCTTGCCCGGACCCACACAGCGCTCGTAGTCGGGGGCGAGGGCCACCCTCACGTGGATGACGACGTTCGAGCCGTCGCCCGTGCAGTGGTTGTAGAACGCGTCGCTGCCGGTCTCGTAGAACCCGCAGGGGTTCATGACGGCGGTCGGGGCGTGAGCGGACGCGGCGGCCGCCACGGGAAGGCCGAGGGTGAGGGCTACGGCGCCGACGAGGGCCGGCAGCGAACGGCGAAGGCTCATGGGGCAACTCCTGCTGAGGACGTGGTGCTCACGCACCGACTCGCGCACCGACTGGTGCACACGGAGAGTGCCACAGCGATCACCCTTCGCGATCATGCGGTTCGTGTGCGTCGCTCGCACGGGTGACGGAGTCCACCGGATCGAGTGCGCAGGCGTTTGAGCTGCGAAATCCGCGTCACGGCCGATCATCGGCGCCCGCGCCGGAACCCCTCACCGCGGCGCCCGGAACGACGCCCAGTCCCCTCCGCCGATCACCGCCCCCGAAGCACGCAGCCTCGCTGCCACCCTTGGCGCCGCCACGTACACCCACGCGCGCGCGGCCGTCCCGTCCAGGAGGGTCACCTCGCGCACCACGCGTTCGTACAGATTGCGGGGATCGCCCGGTGCGTAGTCCTCCAGTACGTCGAGTTCGGCGAGGAGCCGCTCGTACGCGGAGGGCAGCGCGGCGATCAACTCGCCGCGCACCGGGCCGCCTTCGGGGTCCTCCACCAGGTACGGATAGCCGGGCCCCTCATAAAGGACCGCTCCCACGAGCCGCGCCGGGGTCTCGGCCGCGACACTCCCGCGCAGGTGGACGTCGTGGTTCGGCTCCCCCGGCCGCAGCGTCCCGTACACGAAGAACGGCAGCCGGTCCGCGTCCGGCGTCACTCGGCCGTCTCCCGCTCCGCCCACTCCAGGTACGCCGCGCTCCCCCGCACGACCGGCGTCGCGATGATCTCGGGGGTGTCGTAGTCGTGGGCCTCCGTGAGCCAGGCCTCGAGCGCCTCGTACCGCGCGGCGGCCGTCTTGAACAGCACCTGCCACTCCCGCGCTTCCTCGATGGCACCCTCCCATCGGTAGACGGAGACGACGGGCCCGGCGATCTGCGCGCACGCGGCGACGCGCGCCGCCACCGCGCCGCTCGCGAGGTCCTCCGCCTTCTGGGCGGTATCGGTCGTGGTCAGCACGGTGAGCACCGCGGCCTGTCGGGATTCGGATCCGGATCCGGATCCGGCTTCGTACGTCGAGGTCATGCGCCGATTCTCGCCGGACCGGGCGCCGGACGTGGCGGGGAGGGGCCACCGGACAGGCCGAAGGTCCCGATCTCCGCGTTTCCGCCCCGATCACCCCTGTCTGTTACACAACCTCCCGTTCTCCGTGATGGACGCTTCCTACCGTCGGTAGAGCCATGAACCACACCTGCCCCCACCGCCGCCTCCTGCGCCGCGCCGCCGTCCTCACCGCCACGGCGGCCGTCGTGCTGGCCGGATGCGGCAGCGTGGACGGGCTCGACGCCGGTGAGCCCGCGCCGTCCGTGTCCGTGCAGCCGCGCCCCAAGCCGCTCTGGCCCGCCTGGTCCGGCACGTCGTCCGAGGCGCCCGGCGCCGACGCCGCCACCCACCAGCCGCCGCCTCAGGCCCTGGAAGGGCTGCCGAAGCTGGGCAACGGCGGGCTCGGCACGGAGGACTTCCGCGAGATCCTGCGGGCCGACCCGCGGATGAAGCCGCTCGCGGACCGCGGCGAGATCGACCGCCCCGGACAGGCCGGGCTCCGGCCGCCGCAGCTGACGGACCTGACCGGCGACAAGAAGCCCGAGCTGCTCGTGGCCGCCGACACGGAGAGCGGACGCAGCGTCCTCGCCGTCTATACGGAGCACGACGGTCGCGTCTATCCGATCCTGTTCACCGCCGGGAAGCGCCTGGGCATCGAGACGCTCGGCCCGGATCTGCTGGTGCGCAGCCCCTGCGCGGACGGCGGCGAGCAGGCCGTGCGGTTCCACTGGGACGGCGTACGGATGTCCACGGTGAGCGACATCAAGAACTACAAGAAGACGCCGGGTGCCGATGGTTCCTCCGCGTCGCCGAAGCCCACTCCGGAGCCTTCGGGCGGCACAGGGCCTTCGGACGGTACGGAGCCCTCGGGCGGCACGGACGGGCGGAGATGAAGGGCATCGCCCGGCGCGCCCGCGCCGCGCTCAACGCCCTCGGTCTGCGCTGGAAGATCGCCGCGCTGCTCGCCCTCGGCTGCGCGGTCGTCGCCGTCGCCATCGGGATCCTCGTCCACCAGGCACGCCTTGAGCAGGTCTCATCGGGTGCGAGGTCCGGGGCCACCGCGCAGTTGGTGCGGGTGCGCCAGCTGTACGAGCTGACGGGGCAGGTCGACACCGACGGCGACGCCCGTACGGACGCCGCCCTGGACGCGCCCGACCTGCCCGCGCCGCTGCGGGCCGCCGCACTGGACGGGCGGCGGACCACGTACCTCGACATGGGCGCCGACGATCCCGTCGTGTGGGCGGCACGCCCGGTCGGCGGCGACCACGTGCTCTCCGTTCGCGAGCCGCTTGCCGAACAGGCCGCCGAGATGGCCGAGTTCGACCGGCAGCTGATGGCATCGGGCGCCGTCGTCGTCATCCTCGCGGCGCTCGGCGGCGCCGCCCTTGCCAGCCGTCTCAGCCGCGAGCTGCGGACCGCCGCGGCCACCGCGCGCCGCATCAGCCAGGGCGACCTCGACGCCCGTATCGACCATCCGCGACCGCCGGGCGGCCGCGGCGGCAGGCACGGAAAGGACGAAGTGGCCGAACTGGCCGCCGCCGTCGACACGATGGCGGCGTCCCTGCAACAGCGGATCGAGGCCGAGCAGCGCTTCACCGCGGACGTCGCCCACGAGCTGCGCACCCCGCTGACCGGTCTGCACACGGCGGCCGAGCTCCTGCCGCAGAGCCGCCCCACGGAACTCGTGCGCGACCGGGTCCTCGCCCTGCGCACCCTCACCGAGGATCTGCTCGAAGTGGCGCGGCTCGACGCGGAGGTGGAGCGGCCCGACCTTGACGCGCATCCGCTGGGCACGCTGGCCGAGGGGATCGTGCAGCGTTCGGGGTGCCCGGTGCGGTTCGCGGCGCAGTGTGGCCAGGACGACACGCTCGTACGCACCGACGCGCGCCGCCTGGAGCGGATCATCGCCAATCTCGTCGCCAACGCCCGCAGGCACGGCGCCGACCCGGTCGACGTGCGGGTGGCCGGGCCCGTGGTCACGGTCAGCGACCACGGCGCAGGCTTCCCCGAGCGCCTCCTGAAGGACGGCCCGCAGCGCTTCCAGACCGGCGCCCGTGAGCGCGGCCAGGGCACGGGCCTCGGCCTGACGATCGCGTTCGGTCAGGCGCAGGTCATCGGCGCGCGGGTGGAGCTGCGCAACGCGGAGGGCGGCGGCGCGGTGGCGGCGGTGCACCTGCCGGAGGCCTAGCCGCCGCCTGCCCCCTCCTGCGGGTCGGCCTCAACTGCCGTAGGGCCGGACCTCCTTGGCACCGCGCAGCGCCCACGCCCACCAGTGGAGCTGGTCGAGCATCGACTTGGCGGCGGCGTTCGCGGCCGTCGGGTCCTTGTGGGTGCCGTCGTCGCCGAAGAGGCCACCCGCGTTGTGGAAGGAGACGGTCTCGCGAATCGTCATGGTGTGCAGCTCGGCGAAGACCGGACGCAGGTGCTCGACCGCGCGCAGGCCACCGGAGAGGCCTCCGTAGGAGACGAAGGCGAGGGGCTTGGCCTGCCATTCGGCGTTGTGCCAGTCGATGAGGCTCTTGAGGGACGCGGGGTAGGAGTGGTTGTACTCGGGGGTCAGGACGACGAAGGCGTCGGCGGCGGCCAGCTTCGGGGTGACCTTGCCGAGTTCGGCGAGTGTCTCTGGTGACGGGTTGTAGGAGAGCGCGGTCGGCAGATGGGATTCGGCCAGGTCGACGACGTCCACCTCGAAGTCCGCGTGCTCGCGGATCCGCGCCAGCAGCCACTCGGCGACGATCGGTCCGAAACGGCCCTCGCGGTTGCTTCCGATGATGACGGCGACGCGAAGGGGCGTGGCGGACGTCGTGGCGGACGTCGTGGTGGACGTGGCGGACGTCGTGGTGGAGGCGGAATCAGCGGCGATCGTGTTCTGAGTCATGGGAAGAGCCTCATTGCTCAACCTCGGTTGAGGTCAAGCGGCTCCCGCGACGAGTTCCGTGAGCGGCCGCGGACACGGCTCCGTCCAGCCCTCACCCCTGTTCCCGTCCGGTTCTCTCCCTGCCCCCTGTCTCACTCCCCCGGCCCGCTCCCCCACGTCGTACGGTGAAGCCCATGACAACTCCCGCGCCTCTGCAGCGCCTTGAGATCGACGGCCGGGCCGCCACCGCCGACCGACTGCTGTGGCCCGCTCTCGGCGGTGTGGGGCACTTCACCGCGATGCAGGTCAGGGGCGGCGCGACACGCGGGCTCGGCCTGCACCTGGCCCGGCTCGACTCGGCCACCCGAGAGCTCTTCGACCGGGAGCTCGACGGCGAGCACATCCGCGAACTCATCCGGCACGTGCTCCGCGACGACATCGCCGACGCGTCTGTACGCGTGATCGTCCACGCACCCGAGGGCGGCGAGCCGTCCGTGATGGTCACCGTCCGGGCGCCGGGCGGGATGCCCGAGAGCCCGCAGGCCCTGCGGTCCGTCCCCTACCAGCGGCCCTTCCCGCACATCAAGCACCTGGGCGGCTTCGGGCAGGCCCGGCACGGAGAGCTCGCACGGCGCGCGGGCTTCGACGACGCGCTGCTCACCGGGCCCGACGGGACGATCAGCGAGGGTGCCGTCACGAACATCGGCTTCTACGACGGCTCGGAGGTCGTCTGGCCCGACGCGGCCTGCCTGGAAGGCATCACCATGCAACTGCTCGCACCACGGCTCGCGGCCGCCGGTCTTCCCACGCGCCGGGCCCCGGTCACGCTCGCGGACCTCTCCTCGTACACGGCCGTCTTCGTCACGAACGCGCGGGGCATCGCGCCGGTGCGGCGGATCGACGCCACGGAGTTCGCGGTCGACGAGAAGCTGATGGGCACTCTGGCGGGGCTCTACGCCGACGTCCCCTGGGACACCGTCTGAGGCGGAATCAGCTCCGCGCCGTGCTCCCTCCGGTGCCGCGGGTCACCCATTCACAGGCGCCGCGTGCCCCCTTCGGAGACTTCTCGGCGACACGCCGGGTGACCTGCTGGAATGTTCCCGTCGAAGTGTCAGGAGCCGCTCCACCACAGAGTTTCTGACGGGCCTTCAGGAGGCGTGCGCCGCCGAGTGCCACTTACCTCGGTAGAGCGGGGTTCGACCGACGCAGCGGCACTTGGGGGTGCCGCGGGCCGTGCCCTCTGAAGGCCCCCTCGGAGGAGCAAGCACGATGCGCAAAGCCCGCCTGCTGACCACTGCCGCGCTCGCCGTCGCATCGGCTGGCCTGCTGGTGCCCCCCGCCGCCGCGGCCGCGCCGGCCGCCGGGGGAGGCCTGGAGATTCATCCCGCCACGGTCATGCCCGGCTCCTCGGTCACCGTGAACACCACCGCGTGCGGCAGCGGAGGGACGGCATCGGGAGACGCCAGCGCGGTGGGAGCGGGCACGTTCACGCTCGCGCCGGGCACGCACGAGGGGCCCGCAGAAAACACCGAGAGCACAGAGAACTCAGAGAACGAAGGGACCGCTGAGAGCACAGGGAACGCCGAGAAGGCGACCGGTCGGTTCGAGGTCCCGCCATCGGCTCAGCCCGGCACCTACGAGATCGTCGCGAAGTGCTCCGGTTCCGGCGCGGACGGCAAGGAGGTGGCGGGCGACCTGATCGTGACGATCACCTCCACCGCCACCGCCCGTGAGCAGCAGGTGGCGCCGAAGGGACATGTGAAGACGGGGGTCGGCGGCGCTCTGGGCCCCGACCCCGTGCAGACCGCGGCGGGTGTGGCGGCGCTTGCCGTCGCCGCCGCGGGCGGTACCTGGCTCCTGCACCGCCGGGCGAGAGGCGACAGGATCTGACGGACACCCTCCGCTGTCCACCGGTACCGCCAGCCCCCTCCCTCTCCGGGTCCGCCTGTCCCTCGTGGATCCGGGGAGGGATGCGGGGACCGGCCTCCCCGAACCCTGAGGGGGACGAGTCGAGTGATGCGCAGGAACAGCCCGAAGGGCAAGAACCCCGGCGGGAGGCCCGGCGGGAGGCCTAGCGGCGGGAACGGGAAGCCCGTCGGCAGGAACGGGAGGCCTGTCGGCAGGAAGACGCTCAACTCCGCCATAGGCGCGGTCACCGTCCTGGCCCTGTGCTCCGGGGCGTGGCTGCTGCACAACGGCACCGAGTCGCACCCGCCGCCGCAGCCGTCCGCCGCGCAGGCCGCGTCGGCGCAGCCCAGCTCCGGCCGCGCAGCTGCCGCCGCGCCGCTCCCCCCGTCCCCGCCCGACCGGATCCGGATCCCCGCGATCCGGGTCGACGCGCCCCTCATGGGGCTCGGCCTCACGCGGCAGGGCAGCCTCGACGTACCGCCCCCGAAGAAGACGAACCTCGCGGGCTGGTACGAGTCGGGGACGACGCCCGGCGAGACGGGCACCGCCATCGTGGCGGGGCACGTCGACAACGCCGATGGGCCGTCCGTCTTCTACGACCTGGGCGGCCTGACCAGGGGCCGCACCATCGAGATCGAGCGCAGGGACGGCAGCGTCGCGGTGTTCACGGTCGACGCGAACGAGGTCTACGACGCGAAGAACTTCCCGGACGACAAGGTGTACGGGGCGGCGGACCGGCCGGAGCTGCGGGTGATCACGTGCGGCGGCAGCTATTCGAGGAAGACGGGCTACCAGGGCAATGTGGTGGTGTTCGCGCACCTGACGAGCGTGCGCTGACGCTGATCCCTGGGCCCTGGGCCCTGGGCCCCAGGCCCTAGGCGAGCCACTGCTCGTACGCCATCTTGGCCACGAGCCCGAACACGGTGGTGAGCAGCACGATCCGGACGAACCCCGCACCCTTCTTCAGCGCGGTGTGCGCGCCGAACATGCCGCCCGCGAGGTTGAAGACCGCCATCAGCGCGGCCAGTTGCCACAGGACCGCGCCCTGCCAGGCGAACATCGCGAGGGCGCCCGCGTTGGTGCAGCAGTTGACGATCTTGGCGGTGGCGGAGGCGGACACCAGGTCGAGGTGGAGCACCGCGGTCAGCGCGAGCACCAGGAAGGTGCCGGTGCCGGGTCCGATGAGGCCGTCGTAGAACCCGATGCCGAGGCCCGCGAGGCCGATGGCGGCGAGGATGCGCTTGGGCGAGGCGGGGTGGGCGGACGGCGCGGTGCCGAAGGCGGGCCTGAAGATGACGAAGGCGCCGACGCCGATCAGCACCACCATGATCACGGGCTTGAGCACCTCGGTGCTCATGCCGGCGGCGAAGAAGGCACCGCCCATGGACCCGGCGAGCGCGGCGAGCCCGATGCGTACGGCGGTGGGCACGTCGACGGGCGTCTTCCTGACATACGTCACCGCGGCACCGGTCGTGCCGACGATGGCGACGGCCTTGTTCGTCCCGAGGGCGTGCGCTGCCGGGGTCGATCCCGGAAGCCCGAGCAGCAGGGCGGGCAGGAGGAGCAGCCCGCCTCCGCCAACCACGGCGTCGATCCAGCCTGCCGCGAGGGCGGCGATGCAGAGGATGACGACGGTGGTCAGTGATATGTCGGGCATGATCGTGACCCTATGGAGAGGTGATCATGCCGTCCATGAAAACCGGGAGAGTTGAGGGTCTTCAGAGGTTTCGGCTTCCTGCTGAGGTTTCGTGCTCAGGTTCCTCTTCAGGTTTCCTGCTCAGGTTCCTCCTCAGGGAGCCGCCTGAGGTGCCGGGACCCCCGCTGGTGCGCGATCGGGGGCCGGTGGGGCCGCCGGGTCGACCGTGAGGGCGAGGACCGTGGCGACCAGCGCGCTCGCTCCGGCGAGGCCCGTCGCCAGCTTGCGGCGTGCCTGCAGGGTGGGGCCCTGGGCAGGGCCCACGGGTTTGCGGTGACGTCCCATGTCAGCCCCTCTCAGAAGGTGAAGCACTCGGCGTGGATGCGCTCTTCCGGCACCCCGGCCCGTCCGAGCGCGGCGGTGGCGGATGCGGTCATCCCGGGCGGCCCGCACAGATACACGTCGTGCTCGGCGAGGTCGGGGATCAGGTTGCGCAGGGCTTGTGGGGCGAGCGGGTCGAAGGAGGCGTCGGACCGCCCGAGCAGGTAATGCAGCCCAGCTCCCCTCCCCCGGGCGATTTCCTCCAGCTCCTCGCGCAGCACGAGCTGCTCGGCGCTGCCGGCCCGGTAGAGCAGGGTGATGTCCCCGGGCCCGCCGGGCAAGGTCTCGAACAGCGCCCGCATCGGAGTGATCCCGACCCCGCCCGCGAGCAGCAGCACCTTCCTCTTCGTACGCCGGTGAGCGGTCAGCGCGCCGAAGGGCCCCGTGGCGAGCACCCGTGTGCCGGGCTTCAGGCGCCGCATCCGCCGCGTGTGATCGCCGATGGCCTTCACGGTGATCCGCAGGGTGTCGTCGCGCACGGGTGCGGAGAGCGAGAACGGCAGCGCGGTGTGCCAGAGCCTGCGCCGCAGGAAGCGCCAGCGGAAGAACTGTCCGGGCTCGGCCCGCAGTTCGTCGAGCCCGATGCCCTGCATCACCACCGACACCACACCGGGTCCCTCGTCGCGTACGTCGATGACGCGCAGGCTGTGCTTGAGCGCCTGCCGCACGGGCACGACGACGCGGTACCAGACGAGCAGCACCGCCACGGTGGCGTGCAGCATCGACCACGCCCAGACCGTCAGGACGCTGCCCGCCACGTCCGGCCCCGCGAGCTGGTGCACGAAGCCGAGCGCCACGCCGAGGTAGGTCAGCAGGTGTACCGCCCGCCAGGTCTCGTGCGGGACGCGGCGCCGCATGGCACGCGCCGATGTGACGCCGACGGCCATGAGCAGGGCGGTGCCGGCTCCGGCGAGGGCGAGGCCCGGGTAGCCGAGCAGGTCGAGGGTGGCGCTGAGGAGGTCGGTGCCGGCGTGGGCGGCGTATCCGCACAGGGCGAGCAGGGCGTGGCCCAGGCAGAGGGTGAGTACGTAGCGACCGCCGAGGGCGTGCAGCCGCGCGAGCCGGTCGGCGCCGACGCCGTGCTCGACCGCGGGGACTCGGGCCATCAGGAAGAGCATGACGAGTACGCCGTACCCGGCGAGCAGTCCGGTGAGGTGGGCGCCGGTCGCGAAGAGCACGTCGAGCCGGGCCGAGGGTTCGGCCTGCGCGGCCCAGAGCGCGGTGACGGCGAGGGCTCCGGCGAGGATTCCGTTGCGGAGGGCGGTGGGGGTGACGCGCATGGTGGGAACGGGGGTGGTGGCTCGGGGGCGGGGCCGGGGGCGGGTGCGCGGGGGCGCCTGGGGCATCGGCGGAACCTGCGGCCCCTCGGTCTGACGCAGGTATGCGGAGAGCGCGGGATACGCGGCGAGTCGGGAATCGGCTACCTCGGTGGTCACCGCCGCAGACTAGGCGCGGGGCGCGGGCAGAAGTGGCTGGTCAGGGCTCTACTGCTGATCCTTAAGGCGGCCTTGAGGATCGGCTCAACGGGGGTTAAGCCGTGGCTGTGCGGCGCGGTCCGTCTTGGGGGCGGGGCCGCGCCGGTATGTCCGTCCTCGCTATCGCCCGGTGGCGGCGGGGCTGCTGCGGCTCGCGGATGCGGGGGGGGGCGGCGCTACTCCGTCTTGGGGGCGGGGCCGCGCCGGTATGTCCGTCCTCGCTATCGTCCAGTGGCCGCCTCGGTGCTTCGGCCCCGGAGCGCCGCGAACCGTGCTCCGGGCAGACATACCGGCACGTCCCCTCGCGTCTCGATGCCGACTGCGGATGAGTCGTGGGCCTGCTTCTGTGGCTGGCGGAACATCGCAACATGCCGACGTGCACCGCCCCCACCCCATCACCTACGCACTGCCCACCCACCCCAGACCTGAACGCCCTCCCCCCCACCCCACGACGCAGATCACCCACCCCCCTACTCCCTCACCCGCCCCACCCTGGCACCGCGGGGCAATCGGGCGGGTGGGCGGGAAAGGCCTGTTCGGGCAGAGGCGGATGCGGGGTAAACGGGCGGGTGGGCGGGAAAGGTTTGTTCGGCCAGGGGTGTGGGGGCGGGGGCCCTCACATCCGGTTCCGGCGCCCGCTGAGGGCAGCGTTGCCGCCGGGAAACAGTCAGGATGCGGCCGGGTAACACCGCCCCCGCACTCTGCCGTACATGACCTCTTCGACCCCGA
Organism: Streptomyces rectiviolaceus; assembly: GCF_039533825.1. Classification (NCBI taxonomy): domain Bacteria; kingdom Bacillati; phylum Actinomycetota; class Actinomycetes; order Kitasatosporales; family Streptomycetaceae; genus Streptomyces; species Streptomyces rectiviolaceus. The sequence goes on along the minus strand of NZ_BAAAUG010000148.1, from coordinate 132,454 downwards.
GCCCCCTGAGCTCGCCCTCCCGCGTGGTGGTGATCGGCAGCGGCCTCGCCGGTGTCCGGCTCGCCCAGCGCCTCGGGGGCAGCGGCAGCGGCAGCACCGGGGCCGTACTGATCGGGGAGGAGCCGCACGCCCCGTACAACCGCGTGCTCCTCGCCGACGTCCTCGCGGGACGCTACGGCCCCGAGGTCATCGGCCTGCCGCCCGTCCCCGGCGAATTCCTCCGCACCCGCGCCGTCCGCGTGGACCGCGCGGACCGGCTCGTGCACTGCGCGGACGGCAGCGTCGTCCCGTACGGCACCCTCGTCCTCGCGACCGGCTCGAACCCCGTCCTCCCGCCGCTGCGGGGTCTCTTCGAGCCGGGCGCAGTCGAGCTGCCGCGCGGCGTGCACGCCTTCCGGACCATGGACGACTGTCTCGCCCTGTCCGAGGCCGTGGGGCCAGGCACCCGTGTCGTCGTCATCGGCGGCGGACTGCTCGGCGTATCGGCCGCCCGCGCGCTCGCCGTCCGCGGCGCCCAGGTCGTCCTCACCCAGCAGGGCGACCGGCTCATGGAGAGGCAGCTCGACCCGGCCGCGAGCGACCTCGTCCACCGGCACCTCACCGAACTCGGCGTGGAAGTGCACACCGAGTGCCGGGTGCGCGGCGTGCGGCAGGCCGACGGGGCCGTGCAGTCGGTGGAGCTCGCCGACGGGTACGTCCTCGGCACCGACCTCACCGTTCTCGCCTGCGGCGTCCGCCCCCGCACGGGGCTCGCGCAGGCCGCCGGCCTCGACGTACGCCGCGGCATCGTCGTCGACGACGAGCTGCGCACCTCCGACCCGCACATCCGCGCCATCGGCGACTGCGCCGAGCACTCCGGCGAGGCCCGCTGCCTCGCCGCGCCCGCGCTCGAACAGGCCGATGCGCTGGCGGATGCCTTGATCTCCCCGCAGAGCGCCCGCCCCTACGCGGGCACCCGCGCCCTCACCCGTCTCACCCTGCACAACGGACGCCCCGGCTCCGCTCCCCTGGACCTGGCGGCCTTCGGCGACCCCGAGCACCGGCCCGACGACGACGTCGTCCAGCTCGCGGACGCCACCCGTGGCACGTACCGCAAGGTCGTCGTGCGCGGTGACCGGCTCGTCGGCGGCGTACTGCTCGGCGAGCTCACCGCCGTCGGCGCGCTCGCCCGCGCCTGGGAGGCCGACGACCCGCTGCCCGACGACGGCAGCCCCCTGCTCCACCTGCTCACCCACGACGGAGGCCTCTGAGATGCCCACGGACACCCCCCGCCACAGCGCGCACGACAACACCATCGTGCTGGTCGGGCACGGCATGGTCGGCCAGCGCTTCCTCGAGGCCATCGCCGCACGCGGCCTGACCGACACGCACCGCGTGGTCGTCCTGTGCGAGGAGCCGCGGCCCGCCTACGACCGCGTACAGCTCACCTCGTATTTCGCCGGCCGCACGCCCGACGAACTCTCCCTCACGGACCCGGAGTTCATCGAGAAGCACGGGATCGAGCTGTATGTCGGCGATCCCGCCGAGAGTGTCGACCGTGACGCGAAGACCGTCACCGCGCGCTCGGGGCAGACCTTCGCCTACGACACCCTCGTTCTCGCGACCGGCTCCTTCCCCTTCGTGCCGCCGGTGCCCGGCAAGGACACCACCGGCTGTTTCGTCTACCGCACCATCGAGGACCTGCTCGCCATCGAGGAGTACGCGAAGACGTACGCCACGACCGGCGCCGTCGTCGGCGGCGGGCTGCTCGGGCTTGAGGCCGCGGGCGCGCTGCGTGGGCTCGGACTCGCCACGCATGTCGTCGAGTTCGCGCCGCGGCTGATGCCCGTACAGGTCGACGAGGGCGGCGGCGCGGCGCTCCTGCGCACCATCACCGGCATGGGCCTGACCGTGCACACCGGCGTCGGCACCCAGGAGATCGTCGCCACGGAGGGCGCCGTCAGCGGGATGAAGCTGTCGGACGGCAGTGAACTCGCCACCGATCTGGTCGTGTTCTCCGCCGGGGTCCGGCCCCGCGATCAACTCGCCCGCGACAGCGGCCTGTCGGTGGGTGAGCGCGGCGGCATCACCGTCGACGAGCAGTGCCGCACCAGCGACCCGGCCGTGTACGCGATCGGCGAATGCGCCCAGGCGTCGGACGGCCGGGTGTACGGGCTTGTCGCGCCCGGCTATGAAATGGCCGAGACCGTCGCCGCCTCGATCGCCACCGAGGAGTCGAGTTTCACCGGCGCCGACATGTCGACGAAGTTGAAGCTCCTCGGCGTGGACGTCGCCTCCTTCGGCGACGCGCACGGCGCGACCCCGGACTGCCTGGACGTCGTCTACTCGGACTCGCGCTCGGGCACGTACAAGAAGCTGGTCATCGGCGCGGGCGGCGAGCTGCTCGGCGGCGTCCTGGTCGGCGACGCGGAGTCGTACGGCGTGCTGCGGCCGCTGACGGGAAGCGTGCCGCCGGTCTCGCCGGAGCAGCTGGTGCTTCCCGCGGGCGCGGGCGGCCCGGTGTCGATCGGTCCGTCTTCGCTGCCGGACTCCGCGGTCATCTGCTCCTGCCACAACGTCACCAAGGGCTCGATCCGCGGCGCCGTCACCGAGCACAGCTGCACCACCGTGCCCGAGGTCAAGAAGTGCACCAAGGCCGGTACGGGCTGCGGCAGTTGTGTGAAGGTGCTCGGCCAGCTGGTCAACGACGAGCTGGAGGCTTCGGGCGTCGAGGTCGACAAGGGCCTGTGCGGCTGCTTCGGCCAGACCCGCCAGGAGCTGTACGAGATCGTCCACACCCTGGGCATCACCTCCTACCGGCAGCTCCTGGACTCCCACGGCCGCGAGTCCGCCCGCGGCACCGAGGGCTGCGAGACCTGCAAGCCGACGGTCGGTTCGATCATCGCCTCGCTGGCTCCGACGATCGGCGCCGACGGCTACGTACTGGAAGGCGAGCAGGCCTCCCTCCAGGACACGAACGACCACTTCCTCGCCAACCTCCAGAAGAACGGCTCCTATTCGGTCGTGCCGCGCATCCCGGGCGGCGAGATCACCCCGGACAAGCTGATCGTGATCGGCGAGGTGGCACGGGACTTCGGGCTCTACACGAAGATCACCGGCGGCCAGCGCATCGACATGTTCGGCGCGCGCGTCGAACAACTGCCGCTGATCTGGACGCGGTTGGTGGACGCGGGATTCGAGTCGGGGCACGCTTACGGGAAGTCGCTGCGGACGGTGAAGTCGTGCGTCGGGCAGACGTGGTGCCGCTACGGCGTGCAGGACTCGGTGCGGATGGCGATCGACCTGGAGCTTCGCTACCGGGGTCTGCGTTCCCCGCACAAGCTGAAGTCGGCCGTCTCCGGCTGCGCCCGCGAGTGCGCGGAGGCCCAGTCCAAGGACTTCGGCGTGATCGCCACCTCCAGCGGCTGGAACCTGTACGTGGGCGGCAACGGCGGCGCGACCCCGCGCCACGCGGACCTGCTCGCGCAGGATCTGTCCGACGCCGAACTGGTGCGCCTCATCGACCGGTTCCTGATGTTCTACATCCGCACGGCGGACCGCCTTGAGCGCACCTCGACGTGGATCGAGCGGATTGAGGGCGGCCTTGATCACGTACGCGATGTGGTCGTCCATGACTCGCTCGGCCTCTGCGCCGAGCTGGAGGCTCTGATGGCCGACCATGTCGCGCACTACCGCGACGAGTGGTCCGAGACCATCAACGACCCCGAGCGGCTCGCCCGGTTCGTGTCGTTCGTGAACGCGCCCGACGTCCCGGACCCGACCGTGAGCTTCGTCCCCGAGCGGGACCAGATGAAGCCGGACCTGCCCCTCCTCACCATCGGCTCCCGCCCCCGCGACCTGGAAGGTGCTGCATCCCGATGAGCGTTCAACTCCAGCTGGAAGACGACTGGTTCGAGGTCTGCGACCGCGCACTCCTCCAGCCGGGCCGCGGTATCGCCGCCCTGCTCCCCGACGGCCGCCAGGCCGCGCTCTTCATCGACCGCGCGGGGCGCGCGTACGCGATCGACAACCGCGACCCGTTCACGGGCGCGGCGGTGCTCTCGCGCGGCCTGCTCGGCGCGGCGGCCGGCCGGCCGTTCGTCGCTTCACCGCTCCTGAAGCAGCGGTTCGACCTTGAGTCGGGTCGGTGCCTGGACGACGACTCGGTGACGGTGCAGACGCACACGGTCCGGCTCGCCTAGCAAGAGACAGCACTTGACCGACCGTTCCAGAATTGCCTAGTCTCTCCTCGTGGCCAGGACCAAGGAATTCGATCCGGACGCCGCGCTCCAGTCGGCCCTAGAGCTGTTCTGGCGGCGCGGCTACGAGGCGACGTCGATGGCGGACCTCGTCGAGGCGCTCGGCATCGGACGCGCTAGCATCTATGCGACCTTCGGCAACAAGCACGAGCTGTACCTGAAGACACTGGAGCGGTACGCCGAGTTCCAGAACCCGCGCCTGCTCGCCGAGCTCTCCCAGCCGGGCCCCGCACTGCCCGCCGTCCGCGCGGTGGTACGCCGCTTCGGAGGCGAGGCGTCTTCCGACGAAGGGCGCCTGAGCGGCTGCTTCATCACCAACACGGCGGCCGAGCTTGGCCCGCACGACGAGTCGGCCGCCCGCTGCGTCGAGCGCAACTGGGAGCACATGGAGACGCTGCTGCACTCCGCGCTCGTCCGCGCGCAGGCACAGGGCGAACTCCCGGACGACCGTGACCCCCTGGCGCTCGCACGCATGCTCCTGACCCTGATGCAGGGGCTGCGCATCGTGGGCAAGGCGTCGAAGGACCCGGCGCGGGTGCGGGACGCGACGGAGCAGGCGCTGAGCCTGCTCGACTGAATCACCTGCCGGTCACTTCGCCCTTTTTTTCACGCCCTCATACTGAACCGATCGTTCAAGAAAAGAGCTCCGTCATGTCTTTGACCTCAGCAGCAGCCCGCACCCGGTTCACCGGCCGCACGGCCCTCGTCACCGGCGGCGGATCCGGCCTCGGCCGCGCCATGGCGCTCGCCTTCGCCGCGGAGGGCGCCAACGTCGTGGTCGCCGGGCGCACCGAGGGCCCGCTCAAGGAGACCGTGGGGCTCATCGAGGATGCCGGCGGCACGGCGTTCGCCGTCACCGCCGACGTCTCGCGCTCCGCCGACCTCGCGGCGCTCGTCGACGCGACCGTCGAGCGGTTCGGCTCCCTGGACGTGGCCGTCAACAACGCGGGCGTCCTGCGCGCCGGGCAGCCGGTCGCGGAGCTGCCCGAGGAGGAGTGGCGGACGATGCTCGACATCAACGTCACCGGCGTACTGCTCGCCCTCCAGGCCGAGGTGAAGCAGATGCGCACACAGCCCGGCGGCGGGGCCATCGTGAACATCTCCTCCACGCTGGGCGCCCACATCAGCGTTCCGGGCACGATCGGCTACGGCACCACCAAGGCGGCCGTCTCCGCGCTGACCAAGGGCGCCGCCGCCGAGTACATCGGGGACGGCGTACGGATCAACGCCGTGAGCCCCGGCTCAGCCGACACCAGCATGTCGCTGCGCCCGGGCGAGAGCCTGGCCGAACGCACGGAGCGCATGAAGACCGCGACGCCGCTGGGCCGGGTCTCGACGACCGAGGAGGTCGCGGCCGCCGTGCTCTACCTCGCGTCGGACGAATCGGGTTCGGTGGTCGGCGCGGATCTGGTGATCGACGGGGGTGCCGCGGCCTGACTCCCTGTCCTGGGGCTCGGTCGATCGCCGGAGGGGCTGAGGGGCTGAATCCTTCAGCACCTCCGGCGATCGAGGACATCCTGTCGAGGGTCCAGCGGGGCGGAGCCCCACCCCTACCGCAGGTCGGACGCCTCGAAGACCCCTTTCGCCGTATCCCCGTCGAACCGGGCCGAGAGGCGACCAAGGACCTCGGCCCCGGCCCGCAGCAGCCCCCGCTCCCGCGCGCCCCGCGCCCCCGCATCCAGCCGATGCAGCAGCAACGGATTCTCCGCGAGCACCCGCGGATCCACCTCCACCCGGTTCCCGAGCGAGTCGCACAGCACGAGCCGCCCCGCGACCCCCTCGCAATGCCGCACCGCGGTCAACAGCCCCGTACAGACGTGCCGGTGGCGCAGCAGGCCACGCACGGCGAGCCACCCCGGCCCCGCCGTCACCCGCACCGGATGCAGGATCAGGTAGAGCAGGCCCGAAAGCCCCGCCCACACCCCGCCCCGCAGCGCGTCCAGCGTGCCGTTCGCCCAGTCGACGAGGACGATCAGCGCGAAGAGCGCGAGGGCGCAGAAGACGGCGGCCCGCACATCTGCCGCCCAGCGCCGGTCGGACACGACACCGTCCCTGCCCCGCGCCTCCCCACCCCGCAGCACATCCTCACCCCGCAGTGCGTCCCCACCCCGCAGCACATCCCCGTCCCGCAGTGCGTCCCCGTCCCCATCCCTGTCATGTCGCATGTGCGGCACCGTAGGACGGACTCACCGCCGAGTCAGCAGCGTTGACGTACCGCTGACGCCGCACGTCAAAGAGGCGTGAAGATGCATGCCGTACGCGCCAAGGAGCCGCCAAGGGGGCGTGCGGTGCACCGGAGGCCCGCCCACGCTGGGCATCGCTCAAGCGAACGAACCAGCCTGGAAGGGCCCGCCCATGACCACCGTCTCCGAGACCTCGGCCGTCAAGCCCCCGGATGTCGAGCCCAAGGGCACGGCAGACCCGGAGGACCGCCACCGGCTGACCGCCGTCCAAGGCCTCGCCGCGCTCTCCCTGGACGCGATGGCATCGGTCGCCTACGGACCCGAGGCCATCGTCCTGGTCCTCGCGGCGGCGGGCGGCTACGGGCTCGGCTTCACCCTGCCGGTGACCCTGGGCATCGCCACCCTGCTCGCCGTACTCGTCGCCTCCTACCGCCAGGTGATCGCCGCCTTCCCCGACGGCGGCGGCAGTTACGCCGCCGCCAAGACCCACCTGGGCCGCCGCGCGGGCCTGGTCGCCGCGGCCTCGCTGGTCCTCGACTACGTCCTGAACGTCGCCGTCGCCGTCACCGCGGGCGTCGCGGCGCTCACCTCCGCGTTCCCGGAGCTGTACGGCGACCGGGTGGCGATATGCCTGGCCGTCCTGGTGGTCGTGACGGGCGTCAATCTGCGGGGCATCGTCGACTCGGCGCGCGTCTTCATCGCCCCGACCGCGATATTCGTCGGCGCGATCCTGACCATGATCGTGGTCGGCCTGTTCCGCGAGGGGCCGGTCAGCACGGCCGCCGCAGACGGCCACACGTCGGCCCTCGCCGACAACGCCACGGCCGTCGGCGCGCTGCTCCTCCTGAAGGCGTTCGCGTCGGGCTGCTCCGCCCTCACCGGCGTCGAGGCCATCGCCAACGCCGTACCGTCCTTCCGCACCCCGCGCGTCAAACGCGCCCAGCACGCGGAGGTCGCGCTCGGCGCGCTGCTGGGTGTGATGCTGATCGGCCTGTCCGTGCTGATCTCCCGCTTCGGGCTCCAGCCGGTCGATGGCGTCACGGTCCTGGCGCAGCTCGCTGACGCGTCGCTCGGCCACAACTGGGCTTTCTACGTGGTGCAGTTCGCGACGATGATCCTGCTGGCCCTCTCCGCCAACACCTCCTTCGGCGGTCTTCCGGTCCTGATGAGCCTGCTCGCCCGGGACAATTACCTCCCGCACGTCTTCGCGCTGAAGGCCGACCGCCAGGTCCACCGGCACGGCGTCCTCGCCCTTGCCGCCGTATCGGCCGCGCTGCTCGTCTTCTCCGGCGGTGACACCAACACGCTCGTGCCGCTCTTCGCGATCGGCGTCTTCGTCGGCTTCACGCTCTGCCAGACGGGGATGGTGCTCCACTGGCGTGCGGCGGGCAGGCCCGCGAAGGCCTTGCTCAACGGCTTCGGCGCGGTGCTGACCGGCATCTCGGCGGTGGTCGTCACGGCCACCAAGTTCACCGAGGGCGCCTGGCTCATCGTCCTCGCCCTGCCCGCGATCGTGCTCTGCTTCGAGGCCGTGCACCGGGCCTACCGCCGGATCGGCGACGACCTGGGCCTCGGCCGTGTCCCAGAGCCCCCGCACCGCGACCACTCCCTGGTCATCGTCCCCGTCTCGAACCTGTCCCGCCTCACCTGCGAGGCCCTGAACACCGCCGTGTCGCTCGGCGACGAGGTGCGCGCGGTCACGGTCACCCACCCCGACGCCGATGACCGGCGCGCCACGGAGGCGCTGCGCCGCGACTGGGAGCTGTGGAACCCGGGCATCGACCTGGTGGAGCTGACCTCCCTGACGCGTACGGTCGGGCGGCCGGTGTCCGAGTACGTACAGAGGATCTACACGTACCACCCCACCACGCGCGTCACCGTCCTGATCCCCGAGGTGGAGCCGGCCCACGTCTGGCAGCGCCTGCTCCAGAACCAGCGCGGCTCGGTCCTCGCGCACGCCGTCCGCAGGGACACGGACGCGGTCATCTGCCGCCTGCGGTTCCGTCTTGCGGCGGGGCGTGGCCGGTCCTAGCGTCGGCGCCATGAGCGGAAGCACGGGCAAGAGGATCACCGAGAAGCTGTCGGACCAGGCGCTGCGCGAGGCGACGGGCAAGGACTGGCCGCAGTGGTTCGCGGCGCTCGACGCCTGGGGCGCCACCGCACGCGGCCACACCGAGATCGCCCGTCACGTCCGCGAGGAGCACGCCGTCGACGGCTGGTACGCCCAGTCCGTGACCGTCGGCTACGAACAGGAGCGCGGCCTTCGCGAGGTCGGCCAGAGCAGCACGGGCGACTGGCGGACCAGCGGCAGCAAGACGATCGAGGCCACGGCGGCGCGCGTCATCGAGGCGTTCGCGGACGACGACGTACGCGCCCGCTGGCTCCCCGACGTGGATCTCTCCCTCCGCACGCACCGCCCCGCCAAGTCGGTGACCGCCGACTTCAAGGACGCGAGCGGTGGCGGCGGCCGCATCTCCGTGACCCTCACGGTCAAGGGCCCGGAGAAGACGGTGGTGGGCGTCGGCCACGAGAAGTTGCGGGACGCGGCGGAGGTGGCGGCGTACAAGGTGTTCTGGCGTGAGCGCCTCGCCGACCTCAAGTCGCTCCTGGAGGACTGAGATCGGCGGCAGGCGACGAGGTCTCAGCGGCAGGCATCAGAGTCTCAGCCGCGCACCTCGAAGCGGTGGAGCGAATACCCGTACGTCGTCTGCCGCTTCACGCCCTGCATGCGTACGTGCCGCGCGGTGACGGGTTCGAGGTCGATGGAGTCGACACCCGCCGTCGACCGCCCCCGCCGCTCGACGACGGTCCGCCACCCCGACACCCCGTCATCCGAGACCTGAAGGTCATAGTCCCGTCCTGCCGCCGCCTCCCAGTCCAGCAGCACGCGCCGCACGGTGCGCGCCTCCCCCAGGTCGACGGCGATCCACTCACCGTCGGTGTACTTCGAGGCCCACCGCGTGGCCGGATCCCCATCGACGGCGTTCTCGGGACCCAGTGACGCGGTCTCCGCGGACGAGGCCGTCGCCGTCCGCCCCCGCGCCAGATCAGGGGCGTCGAAGACCTGCGCCGACCACAGCGTCCACCGGACACGCCCCCTCTCCCGCCCCCGCACCCGCACATAGCGCGCCCTGACGGCCGTGAACTCCAGCTCGTCCCAGCCGAGTTGATCGAGCCCGCGACGGGACGCGACCCTCCGCCACCCCTCCTCCCCGTTCTCCGCCACCTCGATGTCGTACGAACGCCCGTGCTCACGCCCCCAGTCGAGCCTCACCCGCGCCACGTCCCGCACTTCCCCGAGGTCGATCCGCAGCCAGGGCCCACCCCGTTCGAGGGCGCTGGTCCAGGCGGTGACGGGGTTGCCGTCGGATGCGTACGAGGGGTGCGCGCCGGACGAGGCGGTGGCGGGGGCGCCGAAGGCGAGCTGGTCGGGCTCGGCGAGGGTGGGAGTGACGGTCGTCAGGCCGGGCCCAAGGGATCCGCGCCGCAGCAGCGCGGTGAACTCCCCGTAGGCCAGGCCCTGAGCGGCGCCGCTCCACATCTTCTGGGCGAGCGTGCCGTACGTCTTCTCGATGAGCCCGTGCACGTCCTGCTGGGTGTACGTGGCGTGGACGAGGTCGTTCCAGACGGCGGACATCGCACCGCGCAGCGCGGGATCTCCGGGAGCGAGGCTCTCCTTCCCTGGGAAGACGTGCGGCTCCCAACTGTCGTACAGATAACGGCCGTCGAGCCCGTTCCCGTGGTAGTAGTCAGCGAACGGAACGACATACAGCAGCCCGTCGTTCGTATTCACGATCTCGTACCCGTCCGCCTTGGCGGCCTGTGGCCCGTACCACCCGTTGTTCCAGCTGTGGATGGTGACGTCCCGGTCGTACCCCTCGGCCGACCCGGCCATCTCGGTCAGACTCCCCCACGCGCGCGGATGCTTGCCGAGGGTGCGGAGGTGATCGGCCATGTCATTGAAGTAGCCGCGGTACTGAGCCTCGGGCCCGGTGTATTCATCGGCCCCGTAGTGAACCTCAGGACTGCGGAACCACGGCACGAACTCCTCGAAGACCTCCTTCATGAAGGCCGTCGTCTCGGGCTTGGCGAGGTCGAGGTGATCGGAGTTGCCGCCGTCGAGCCCGAGGGAGGGCCGGAAGCGTACGAAGGAGCGTGAGTGCGCCGGGGCGTCGATCTCGGGGGTGAGCTGGACGGCGTGCAGGGCGGCGGTGTCCTCGAAGGAGTCCCAGTCGGCGCGGGAGTACGACCCGTCGGGCGCGGCCAGCCCGTCCCACTCCGGGGCGTCACTCCGCAGCCGGAAGGCGTCATAGGCCTTGCTCCAGTCGCCGCCCGGAGCCTTGATCTCATTGTCGTTGAGATGCAGCTGAAGATCATTGAGCTTGAACCACCCCATGACACGCAGGTAGTCCCGCACGAACCCGGGCGTGAAGAAGCGCCGCCCGACGTCCAGCATGAAGCCGCGCAGCCGGTAGTTGGGCCAGTCCTGGGCGGTGCCGACCGGTACGCGGGAGCGCTGTTCGTCGTGCAGCAGAATCTGAAGAAGAGAGCGAGTCCCGTAGTAGACACCGCTATAGGCGGCGGCGGTGATCGTCACATCCCGCCCCGTGACGGCGAGTTCGTACCCCTCGCGGGCGTAGAGCGCGCCGCCCTTGCCGTGCCGGGCCGCCGGATCGAGCCGCAGCAGGATCTCACCCTCGGCGGGCCGCGAGCGCCGGGTGGTCCGGGGCGAGGCGATCTCCAGCCCCGTGACTTCGGCGATGTCGTTGGTCAACTGCCGGGCAAGGGAGAGGAGTTCCCCGGCTTCCGCCACCGGGACGACGACGCGCGAATCCTGGCTGAGCCGATACGCCCCGTCCCCGCCCTCCCACTCCTGGAGTGCGGGGATGACGGCGGGGCGCGGGTTGCCGCGGGTCGCTGCCTGGGCGATGGGCAACCGCAGCGGCAGCGGCAGCGGCAGGGCGACGGCGGCTCCCGCGACAGCTGTCGCGGTGATGAGAGTGCGACGGGAGAGGTTCGTCATGGCAGTGGACTACACCACTCAACTCCCCGACTTCACAAGGGAATCAACAGAAACGGACGGCAGGGAGACCCCCCGGCCCCTCCACCATCGGCGACCCCATGGCGTACGACCGCTTCCTGACTGAACCGCACCGTTGCTTTGGTCAGTAACTGGCAGTGCGGTCGAAGCTGGTGATGTTGAGCTTGATGTCCTGCGCGCTCTTGAGCGTCGTGGGGTACTCGCCCGTCGCAGTCTGGCCGGGCTGCACGTCAGTCTCCAACTGCGAGCCATTCTCCACCCGGGTGCCACTGACGTTGACTGCCTCCCAGTCCCATGTGTAGTTGGACTTGTCGGAGCTGCTGTTCTTGATCGTCCACACGACCCAGATGTTGGTGAATCCACCCTGCGAACGGTCGTCGAGCTTGAAGCGAACGAGGTCCGCCCGTTCGCTCTTGCCCTCTGGTTCCTGCTTCTTCTGTGGCGTCTCTTCCGTGGTGGACTCGCTCTTCGGTGCAGGCCCGCTGCTCTCATCGCTGCCGCAGCCGGCGCCGAGGGTGAGCCCGGCGGCGGCGACCGCCGCGATGAACGCTGATGAGATTCGGCGGAGGTTCTTGCGCATGGCTAATTCCTCCTTGTTACATCCATCCTGCACCTAATTCACCCCTTTCATCACCTCAAGAGAGCGTGACCTGGCGGGGCACAGATCATGGTTGCCGCGCCTCTCTCCATACGTGGCGCAGCTGCTCGCCGCCCGGGCAGTAGGCGATTCCCGTGCTGCACCCGTGGCACGCATAGAGGTGGTCGAGCCACGCCTTGTATGCCTCGTCCACCCGCTCGGCAGTCCTTGCCCCGCTCACCCGAAGCGCTCCGCTCCGAGCCCGGGGACCAACCGCGTGGGCCGCCGCGGCAGCGAGTGCTGCGTGCAGTCGCACAGTGTCCGTGAGCGCGTCGCCCTGGGTAGGCGGTACTCGCCAGCGCGGGCCGAACGTGCACTCCGGGCCCGGCACGGCAACGTACGCCGTGCCGCCCAGCACGAGGACTTGAGCGTTTACGGGCAGGCTCCAGCCATCGGCCTCCCCAGGCGGCACGAGCCAGTAGAGCCGGGCGCTCGATGGATCCTCGATGACGGCGCCTGTGTAGTCGCCGAGGCGGTCGAGCGCGTCGAGGCCGATACCGCGCGGAACGCGGACGGCGTCCCACCACTTGCCGGCGGCCCGCATGGATACGGTCCGGCCGCCGGGCATCCACTCCAGCGAGGGATTCTTCGTCATGCGGTCAGAATGCTGTGACTCACGGTGTTCACTCGATCCCCCACCGGTAATCTCACGGTGGGATGGTTTTTCCTCCCATTCATGGATACCGGGGCCGCGCCATGTCAACGACACTCGAACCGATCGAACTGCCCGACTGGGCATGGGAGCGTGCCGAGGTACGCCAAGCCCTGCGTGCCCGGAACATAGGCGCCGTGTTCCGCTGCGTACAGCAGTACGCCGGGGCAAGCCAGGCGAGAATCGCGACTGCGGTCGGTATGGCACAGGGCCGTGTCAACGAGATCATCAACGGCCGTCGGGAAGTGTCCCGGCTGGATGTGTACGAGCGGATCGCCAACGGACTGCGCATGCCTGACGATGCCCGCCACCTCCTTGGTCTCGCCGCAGGGCGGGAGAAGCATTCCGGTGGTGCGGCGTTCGACCTGGCTGCGTTCCCCGAGGTCGTCCGCGTGTACGCCACTCAGCACTCGGCAGGCGAGGAGATTCAGCAACAGGCACGGGAGGCAGCGGAGTTGGATGTGCTCGCTGTGCGCGGCCTCGGCCTCATCGGGCTGAACGATTCCCTCCTTCGTGCGTGCCTTCCGCGCGAGCAGGGCGGGAAGGATCTGCGCGTGCGGGTGCTGCTGCTCGATCCAGATTCCAACGCTCTGGTGCAACGCGCCGCGGAGATCGGCGAGTCCGCCGAATCGCTGGCCGGGGGCGTGCGCCTGGCCGAGGCTCGGCTCCGCGAGCTCGCCGACCACTGCGATATCGAGGTCTATCGGTATCGCATGCTGCCCACTTGGCGGTTGATCCGCACGGATTCCACGATGTTCGTCAGTGCCTTCGATGCCGGGTGGGAAGGCCATGAATCGGCGACGTACAAAGTCATGGAGACTCCGCACGGACCTCTGTACCGGGGGTTCCGCAGAATGTTCGAAGCGGTGATGGAAGGCGCTGAGCGCACCGTCTGGCGGAAAGGTAACGGGGCGTGATCGAAGCTGAGTTGAAGGCTCGCGTGCATGCTCCCGATGCGGTCATGCGCGCACTGGACAACCGCGCCGCGGCCCGCGTCGAGGTGTATCAGGACACCTACTACGACGACCCGGCGGGTGGCCTGGAGAAACGGGATCAGGAACTGCGCGTGCGGACGGTGAACGGGGCCGATGGGCGCCGCACCGTCCTCACGTTCAAGGACGCCGCGGTAGATAGAGCGTCCGGGTCGAAGCCCGAGCACGAGACGCGCGTCGAGGACCCTCAGGCAGTGCACGCCCTCCTCCGGGGGCTCGGCTATGTGCCCGTGATCGCCTTCGAGAAGCAGTGCAGGAACTACGACTTCGAGGCCCACGGACGGCAGATGCTCGCCACCCTCGTCCGCGTACCCGAGATCGACGGCACATTCCTCGAAGTCGAGACGATCGTCGATGAGGTGGACCTGGCCGCGGCACTGGACGCCATCCGCGGCGTCCTCGCCGAAATCGGCATCGACTCCGAGGAAGACCTGACCCGCGACACGTACACAAGCGCGGTCCGGGCTCGCAGGAGCCCCTAGCTGATGCCTCCGGCCACACCCGCCCGAACCACACCCACCCGGCCAGAACCGCGTGTTGGGGAAATGTTGGGGCGGTGCGCGAGGCTGCCTGAGCGGGGGCGAACTGAGCCCGGTTTTGGGCCGGGCCTCGGTCTTGCCTGCCCTGACCTGCGCATACAGAAGCTACGGCGGTAGTACCGCTGTGGCTGTAGCGCTCGAGAACTGAAGAGAAGGCAACAAGTGACGAAGCACAGGATCGCCGCCCGACTCGCCGGCGTGGCCGCTGTCGGCGCCGTGGTGGCGGGTGGCACCGTCGCGCTGGCGCCGGCCGCGTCCGCGGTGGGCTCCAGCGCCTGCACGAAGAATGTCGAGAACTACTACTCCCAGACGGACACCACGGTGAAGTTCCGCACGGGCCCCGGGACCGGCTACACGGCCAAGGGGACGGTGGGCGAGGGGCGCCGGGTGTACGTCACCTGCACCGCCGCGGGCGGCAAGTGGGCCTTCCTGAAGGTCCTCAGCGGCCCGCACAAGGGAGAGACCGGCTGGATCGCCTACAAGTGGCTTGCCGTTCCCATGCAGACGAGCTGACGGGCTGACAGGCTGACGGGCTGAGATAGGTCCTGCTCCTGCTTGACGAGGCAGCACCCCGGACAGGGTGCTGCCTCGTCGCATCTACCTGGCACTTCGTCACGACGCCACCCCCGCAGGGCATTAGAGGACTGTGGCGCAGGCCGGACGTGGACGTCACCGCACCGGCACACGAGCCGGTCACGCTGGCGGCATGACCGCACAGGCTCCGCGCCGCATGGCGCCATGGCGTCGCAAGCGGCTGTACCTGGCGGCACTGCTCGTGGTCCTCGGGTCGGTCGTCGTCACTTGTTTCGGGTACACCGGGCACACCCTGGTGACCACGCTGTACTCCCGGGGCGTGCCCGTCGTTGCCGAGACGGTCTCGGTCGCCACCGACGCCGACGGCCGCACCACCGACATCACCGTGCGCTTCCGCCCGACCGGTGGCGCCGACTCCGTCACGGCGGAGCTGCCCACATCGCCGCCGCTGCCCCGGGCGGTCGAGGGGCGCCCGATCGAAGTGGTCTACGACTCTCACGGCCCCGCCGACGTGCTGAGCACCGATCAGCTGCACCGCCTGGCACCGGACGGGAACCCGATGGTGGTCGCCGGGTTCGTCCTCATGGCCCTCGGACCGTTGCTTGCCGCATCCACACTGCGTCGCACCTAGGCCGCTTCGCAGTGGTGCGCCCGTCCGGCCCGCATGGAGCAACGCGTCAAGGCCCGCGCGAAGATCCCGCGCGGAGCCGCGAGCTCATGCCCGAAGGGGCAGCACCCCCGCACAGGGTGCCGCCCCTTCCTGGTGAACCGGAGCCGATGCCGCATCGGTGAGGGTCGGGGACACGGCGTCGGCTCCGGAGTTCTACCGGTTGCCCGGAGAGCTACCGGGCCCGGAGACCTACCGGTGGTCGCTGCCCGCCGACTCGGACGCCGCGCGGCCTGCCTCCAGGCGGGCCACCGGGATCCGGAACGGGGAGCAGGAGACGTAGTCCAGGCCCACCTCGTGGAAGAAGTGGACGGACTCCGGGTCGCCGCCGTGCTCGCCGCAGACGCCGAGCTTCAGGTCGGGGCGGGTGGCGCGGCCGGCCTTGACCGCGTCCTTCACCAGCTTGCCCACGCCGTCCTTGTCGATGGTCTCGAAGGGGGAGACCCCGAAGATGCCCTTCTCCAGGTACGCCGTGAAGAAGCTCGCCTCCACGTCGTCGCGCGAGAAGCCCCAGACGGTCTGCGTGAGGTCGTTCGTGCCGAAGGAGAAGAACTCGGCGGCCTCCGCGATCTGGTCCGCAGTGAGCGCGGCACGCGGCAGCTCGATCATGGTGCCGAGCGCCAGCTTCAGCTGCACGCCGGTCGTCGCCTCGACCTCCGCGATGACCTGCTCGGCCTCCTCGCGGACGATCTCCAGCTCCTGGACCGTGCCGACGAGCGGAATCATGATCTCCGCGCGCGGGTCGCCCTTGGCGTTCTTGCGCTCGGCCGCGGCCTCGGCGATCGCCCGTACCTGCATGGTGAACAGGCCGGGGATGACCAGACCCAGGCGTACGCCGCGCAGGCCCAGCATCGGGTTCTGCTCGTGCAGGCGGTGCACGGCCTGGAGCAGGCGCAGGTCGTTCTCGTTGGAGTCCTTGCGGGACTCCGCGAGAGCGACCCGGACGGAGAGCTCCGTGATGTCCGGGAGGAACTCGTGCAGCGGCGGGTCCAGGAGACGGACCGTCACCGGGAGGCCGTCCATCGCCTCGAAGAGTTCCACGAAGTCGCGCTTCTGGAGGGGCAGGAGCTCCTTGAGAGCGTCCTCGCGTTCGTTGTCCGCGTCGGCGAGGATCAGGCGCTCGACCATCTCGCGGCGCTCACCGAGGAACATGTGCTCGGTGCGGCACAGGCCGATGCCCTGGGCGCCGAAGCGGCGGGCACGGAGTGCGTCCTCGGCGTTGTCCGCGTTGGCGCGGACCCGCAGGCGGCGCACCCGGTCCGCGTACGCCATGATCCGGTGCACGGCGCCGACCAGCTCGTCGGCGTCGTCGGCACCCGCGTGCATCCGGCCCTCGAAGTACTCGACGACCGGCGAGGGGACCACGGGCACCTCGCCGAGGTACACCTTGCCCGTCGAGCCGTCGATGGAGACGACGTCGCCCTCCTCGACGACCACACCGCCGGGCGCGGTCAGGCGCCGCCGCTTGGTGTCGACCTCGATCTCCTCGGCGCCGCAGACGCAGGTCTTGCCCATGCCGCGGGCGACGACGGCCGCGTGCGACGTCTTGCCGCCGCGCGAGGTCAGGATGCCCTCGCACGCGATCATGCCGTCGAGGTCGTCGGGGTTGGTCTCACGGCGAATGAGGATGACCTTCTCGCCGGAACGCGACCACTTGATGGCCGTGTACGAGTCGAAGACCGCCTTGCCGACCGCGGCACCGGGTGACGCGGCGATGCCCCGGCCCAGCTGCTCGACCTTCGCGTCCTCGTCGAACCGCGGGAACATCAGCTGCGCGAGCTGCGCGCCGTTGACGCGCTGCAGCGCCTCGGCCTCGTCGATCAGGCCCTGGTCGACGAGCTGCGTCGCGATGCGGAATGCGGCACCGGCGGTGCGCTTGCCGACGCGGGTCTGCAGCATCCACAGCTGGCCGCGCTCGATGGTGAACTCGATGTCGCACAGGTCCTTGTAGTGCGTTTCGAGGGTCTCCATGATCTGCATGAGCTGGTCGTACGACTTCTTGTCGATCTGCTCGAGATCGGCGAGCGCGACGGTGTTGCGGATGCCCGCCACCACGTCCTCGCCCTGCGCGTTCGTCAGGTAGTCGCCGTACACGCCCTGGTGGCCGCTGGCCGGGTCGCGGGTGAACGCGACGCCCGTGCCGGAGTCCGGGCCGAGGTTGCCGAAGACCATGGAGCAGATGTTGACCGCGGTGCCCAGGTCGCCGGGGATGCGCTCCTGGCGGCGGTAGAGCTTGGCGCGGTCGGTGTTCCACGACTCGAAGACCGAGCGGATCGCGAGGTCCATCTGCTCGCGCGGGTCCTGCGGGAAGTCGCGCCCTGCCTCGGTCTTGACGATCTTCTTGAACTTCGTGACCAGCTTCTTCAGGTCGCCGGCCTCGAGGTCGGTGTCGACCGTGACCTTCTTGGCGGCCTTGGCGGCCTCCAGGGCGTCCTCGAAGAGCTCGCCGTCGACATCCATGACCGTCTTGCCGAACATCTGGATGAGACGGCGGTAGGAGTCCCACGCGAAGCGGTCGTCGCCGGACTGCTTGGCCAGGCCCGTCACCGACTTGTCGGAGAGCCCGATGTTCAGGACGGTGTCCATCATGCCGGGCATCGAGAACTTGGCGCCCGAGCGGACCGAGACGAGCAGCGGGTCGTTGGCCTGACCCAGCTTCTTGCCCATGGTCTTCTCGAGGGCGTCGAGGTGCGCACTCACCTCGTCGCGCAGCTCGACCGGCTCCTCGCCGCTGGCGAGGTAGGTCTTGCAGGCCTCTGTGGTGATCGTGAAGCCCGGAGGGACGGGCAGCCCGAGGTTGGTCATCTCGGCGAGGTTCGCGCCCTTCCCGCCGAGAAGGTCCTTGAGGTCCCTGTTGCCCTCGGTGAAGTCATAAACGAACTTCACGGCCGCATCGCTCGCATCGCTGTCGCTCGCATCGCTCTGCGCTACGTGGGGATCTTTGTTTTCCGACACGGGTCTCGACTCCTCGAGGACTCGGTGGCTGCCCTGACGGCGAGGAACATACCCAGATCGAAGGCACCTGGGTACGTCCACTTGTGCGTCATACGGCTGTAACCACCCGTCCGCCAGTAGATCGAAAGTGACTCAGCGGTAGCTCGATCCGAGAGGATGCATTCAAGTCTTGAAGGCGCAACTCCCGTAGACCCCGTGATTCGCTCGAATGAGCGGGCCATACTCAGATGTGAGTTCACCTCATGAATGATCGAGCATTGGCACTGAGTGCCACCCCTTGGAGAAGTGCAGCCGCCCTCGAAGCGCTCATCTGAGCGCAACCCCTATCAGGGGTGGCGAGAATCACGCCGTTTGAAGCGGCCGAATGTCAGCATCCGGACTCGGGTTGAGACGGTCGCACGCCCGTCATGCGCTCGTCACACGCCGAGGGCGGCAAGCCGCTCCTCCACCCGCTTCGGGGCGTACAGGTGCTCCACCACGAGTGTTCCCGCACCGATGAGGGCCGCGCGCTCACCGAGGCGCGAGGTGACGACCTCCAGATGAGCGGTGGAGCGGGGCAGGGCCCGCTGGTACAGCAGCTCGCGCACCCCGGTGAGGAACGGTGTTCCGGCCAGATCTCCGGCGATCATGAGAACTCCGGGGTTCAGGAGCGTGACGACGGTGGCGAGAACCTCCCCGACGTGCCGCCCCGCCTCTCGCGCGAAGCCCACCGCCTCGGGGTTCCCCGCCTCCAGGAGCTCCCGCACATCCGCCCCCGAGGCAGCGGGCACGCCCGCCTCCGTCAGGCGGCGGGCCACCGCCCGGCCGCTGGCCACGGCGGCCAGGCAGCCGTAGGAACCGCACTTGCACAGGGCGTCGGCGCCTTCCGGCACCCGGATGTGGCCGATGTCCCCGGCGCCCCCGTCGATGCCCCGGTAGACCGCGCCGTCGACCACGACGCCCGCGCCGATGCCGGTGGAGACCTTGACCAGGGCGAAGGCCGAGCACTGCGGGTACGAGGCGCGCTGTTCGCCGTACGCCATGAGGTTCGCGTCGTTGTCGACGAGGACCGGGATGTCGGCGGGGCCGCCCGCCTGCTCGGCGAAGGCGCGGCGCAGCCGGCCTCTTATGTCGTAGCCGTCCCAGCCCGGCATGATCGGCGGCTGGACGACGCGGCCCGTCTCGCTGTCCACGGGGCCCGGCACGGCGAGCCCGATGCCGCAGACCGACGCGGGGGCGCGGTCGGTCTTGCGCAGCAGCTCGGCGAAGCGGACGCCCAGCTCACCGAGGACCGCATCGGGGCCGTCATCGATCGCCAGGGGCCCCGCGTGCTCGGCGACGATCTCGCCGGTGAGGCCGAGCAGTGCGGTGCGGGCGTGCCGGGTCTCCAGGTCGGCGGCGAGGACGACCGCGTGGGAGTCGTCGAACTCCAGACGGATGGCGGGGCGTCCGCCGAGCGGCGAGCCCCCCGCCTTGTCCTCCTTGCCGGAGGGACCTCCTGCCCTAGGGGAGGGACCTCCCGCGCCCTCCCGCAGCCAGCCCGCGCGGAAGAGCCGGTCGAGCCGCTGGCCGACCGTGGCGCGGGAGAGCCCGGTGACCTGCTGCAGGGCGCCACGCGTGGTGGCCCGCCCGCTGCGCACCAGGTCGAGCAGGTCCCCGGCGCCGGCATGCTGCCCGCCCACGCGTCCCCCCGTCGCCCGTCCTTCGCGATTCGGTCGATCCGGCATCCGCTCTCCCCTTGCGCTCATCAACTCCACGTTACATATTGGGTTTTGCGTGTTAAGTAGACGTAACTCTAAGGTGGACCACACCAAACTGACAGGGTGTCGAACCCCTCGGGGAGAACCGCGTGGACCGCACGAACGTGGGCCGCACCAACGTGGGCCGCACAGCCCAGCTGCCCGCCCGCCGCGTGACACCGTCGCTGCGCGAGCGCGCCGCCGAGGTCCTCTGGGCCAACTGGACGGGCACGTCGACGGTCCCTTCCCGGCAGCTCTATCCGCACCAGTGGTCCTGGGACTCCGCGTTCATCGCGATCGGTCTGCGTCATCTCTCCCCCCTACGGGCGCAGTTGGAGCTGGAGACGCTGCTCGCCGCCCAGTGGGGCGACGGTCGCGTACCGCACATCGTGTTCAACCCTTCCGTTCCCCTGGACGCCTACTTTCCCAGCCCCGACTTCTGGCGCTCCACCACGGCAGGCCGCGCGGCCGGGGCACCCGGTGCCGTGCAGACCTCCGGCATCGTGCAGCCGCCGGTCCACGCGCTCGCCGCCTGGCTGGTCCACCGCTCCGACCCGGGCCTCTCCCGCGCCCGTTCGTTCCTGGCCCGCGCCCACCCGCGGCTCGCCGCCTGGCACCACTATCTGCTGCACCGCAGGAACGCGGGCGGCGCGGGCCTTGCCTGCGTGGTCCACCCCTGGGAGCAAGGCATGGACAACAGCCCTTGCTGGGACGCCCCGTTGAGCCGCGTGACCCCGGCGGACCCGGCCGCGTACCGCCGCGCGGACCTGGACCACGGCGCTCCGGAGGACCGGCCGACCGATCTCGACTACGGCAGGTACGTCCGGCTTGCGGCGGACTACCGCGATCGTCGGTACGCCGACGGGGCGGGCGAGTTCGCCGTCGAGGACCCCTCCTTCAACGCGCTCCTGGCCGCATCCGAGTACGCACTGGCCCGTATCGAGGCCGAGTTGGGCCTGCACGATGCCTCCGACCAGCGCGAAGCCCGAGCGCAGGCGCTGACGCGGACCCTCGTGGAGCGCCTGTGGGATCCGGCGGAGGGCCTCTTCTTCTGCCGTGACCTGCGCTCCGGGGGCCTGGTGCCGGAGCGCGGCGTCGGCGGCCTGGTCCCGCTGATCCTGCCCGCGCTGCCGCGCCCCGTCGCCGCCGCGCTCGTACGGACCGCGTGCGGACCGCACTTCGGCCTCGGCGGCCGCGCGCTGCTCGTACCGAGCTACGACCTCACCGCGAGCGCCTTCGACCCGCGGCGGTACTGGCGCGGGCCCGCGTGGTTCAACACCAACTGGCTGCTGGAGCGGGGACTTCGGCTGCACGGCGAGCGTGCGCGGGCGGACGGCCTGCGGCGCGCGCTGCTCGATGTGGCCGGGGAGTCGGGGTTCGCGGAGTACGTGGACCCGTTCACAGGGCGGGGCTGCGGTGCGCGCGGCTTCGGCTGGAGCGCCGCGCTCGCCCTGGATCTGCTGCTCGCCGATCCCGCCGGGCGTGACGAGGAACCGCACGGGAGGCCCGCTGCCGTGCCTGCCGTGGCAGTGCCAGGGACGGGTTGAGGGATGAGGGATGAGGGATGAGGGAGGGGTTCAGGGATGACTGATCGGCGTCAACCACTGGTGCGGGGCGGTACGTTCGCGGCGCTCGGCCCGGGTGGCGACATCAGCGGGGTACGGGGCGGCACGGCCCCGGACGGCCTGTTCGTACGCGACGCACGGCACCTGAGCCGCTGGCAGCTGACGGTCGACGGGGCCGTCCCCGAGATCCTCGCGCCGGCGTCGGACGCCGACGCGGACGCGGGCGTCGCACGGTGCGTCCTCGTCCCGCGCGGCGGCAGGCAGGAGCCCGCGTCCTGCACCCTCTTCCGCGAACAGGCGGTGACGGACGGCGCGTTCGTGGAGTCGCTGCGCGTCACGGGCAACCGCCCGGTGCCGACGACCGTGGTTCTCGCGCTGACCGTGGACGCCGACTTCACCGACCAGTTCGAGCTGCGCTCCGACCACCGTACGTACGCCAAGACGGGCGCCGTCAGGTCGCGCAAGGTCATCGGCGGCGGTGAGGGCGAGGAGATCCAGGGCATCGAGTTCGCCTACCGGCGCCGTGAGTGGTGCTCCCGTACGACCGTGACCGCGGCCCCCGCCCCGGACGCGGTCGAGGAGACAGGGACCGGTGCCCGGCGGCTCGTCTGGACCCTCGATCTCGACGCGCACGGCACGGCGGAGGTGGCACTGCGTGTCGCGGCGCATCCGCACGGGGCGCCGCGGCCCCAGGTACCGGCGAGCCCCGCCGATGCAGCCGCGCAACTCTCGTCCCTGGAGAGCGAGTTCGCGTCGGGCGTCAAGACCCCCGGCAGCTGGCCCGAGCTGGCGGCGGCGTGCGAGCGGGGCCTCTCGGACCTCGCCGTACTCCAGGTGCCCGCGTCGGGCCCTGACGGCGAGACGCTGAGCGTCCCAGCGGCGGGCGTCCCCTGGTTCCTGACGCTCCTGGGCCGCGACGCCCTCATGACCTCACTCTTCGCTCTCCCCTACCTGCCGCGCCTGGCCGCGGCGACGCTCCCCGCGCTCGCAGCCACCCAGGCGACGGAGGCCACCGAGGGTGCGGTCGCCCAGCCCGGCAAGATCGTGCACGAGGTGCGGCACGGGGAACTGGCGCACTTCGGGCAGGTGCCGTACGGGCGCTACTACGGCTCGGTCGACGCGACCCCGCTCTTCCTCGTCCTGCTCGGCGCGTACACGGAGCAGACCGGCGACACGGCCCTGGCCCGCCGCCTGGAGCCGCACGCGCGGGCCGCCGTCGGCTGGATCCTCGACCACGGCGGCCTCACCTCGCGCGGCTACCTCGTCTACCGCGCGGACGAGGGCGGCCTCGCCAACCAGAACTGGAAGGACTCCCCCGGCGCGATCTGCTCCGCCGACGGCAGCCGCGCCACGGGCCCGGTGATGGCGGCGGGCGCGCAGGGCTACGCGTACGACGCCCTTGGCCGCACGGCGTGGCTGGCGCGCACGGTCTGGGGCGACGAGGTCTACGCGGACCTCCTGACGCAGGCGGCGGCCGACCTGCGGGACCGCTTCCAGCGGGACTTCTGGATGCCGGAGCAGGGCTTCCCCGCCCTCGCTCTGGACGGCGAAGGCCACCAGGTCGACGCGCTCGCGTCGGACGCCGGTCACCTGCTGTGGTCCGGGCTCCTGGACAAGGAGTACGGGGAGGCGGTGGGCCGCCGCCTCCTGGAACCGGACTTCTTCTCGGGCTGGGGAGTCCGCACCCTGGCCGCGGGGCAACCGGCGTACCACCCGCTCTCCTACCACCGCGGTTCGGTGTGGCCGCACGACAACGCCCTGATCACCCTGGGCCTCGCACGCTACGGACTGCACGACGAGGCGCGGGCGGTGGCGCGGGGCCTGGTGGCGGCGGCGTCACGCGGCGGCGACCGGCTGCCGGAGGTGCTCGCGGGGTACGGGCGTGAGTCCTACCCGGGCCCGGTCCCTTACCCGCACGCGTGCGTACGGGAGTCACGATCGGCGGCGGCGCCACTCGCGCTCCTGAGCGCGGTGGGCGGGTAGCGGGGGTTCGGCACTTCGGGGCATCGCGCGCCGAGGCATCGGCACTCCGGAACCTCGCGCGCCGTCGATCACCGGCTCCGCCGAGCTCGTCCTCAAACGCCGGACGGGCTGAAGTCCAGCCCGTCCGGCAACGCCATCAGCTCCGTCCGGTAACGCCCCGCCAGCGCAACCGCCTTGGCTCCACCCAGCGCGACGACCCCCACCAGCCGCTCCCCCAGGAAGTAGCCGTACACCACATCCCCGCCCCCCGAATCCGGCCCACCCTCCAGAAGCCGGGCCTGCTCCCCCACCCCCGGCAGCCCGAACGACTGCACCCGCACATCGAACTGATCGCTCCAGAAAGACGGCAACGGCGCGAACGGCGCCAAGCCGTGCGGCGGTATCCCGCCCCTCAGCCCCGCCACCAGCACCCGCGCCGCGTGCTTTGCGCAGTCCGTCGGCATCGACCAGTGCTCGACCCGCCGCGCGACCGCCCCGTACCGTGCGTTCGGGAAGCGGGCCACGTCCCCCACGGCGACCGCGTGCGGGAGGCCACCGATGCGCAGATGGGCGTCGCACAAGACGCCATCCGTCAGATCGAGGCCATGCCCGGCCCCCTCGCCCGCCCCCAGCCACTCCACGTTCGGCAACGACCCGACCGCCTCGACCACCACGTCCGCGCCGCACTCGCTCCCGTCGTCCAACACCGCGCGCTCATCCGCCAGTTCGGAGACGAGCCGCCCCATACGGAACCGCACCCCGTGCCCCTCGTGCCGCCGCCGCAGCACCCGCCCGAGCTCCTCGCCCACCGCGAGCGTCATCGGCTCGGTCTCCGGCGCGACGACCGTCACCTCGCACCCCGCCCCGCGGGCCGTGGCCGCCACCTCGCAGCCGATGAAACCCGCGCCGATCACCAACACCCGTACGCCGTCGCTCAGTTCAGAACGCAGCGCCGCCGAGTCCTCCAAGGTACGTACGACATGCCGCGGTGGCCCCCCGGCCAGCGGAAGCCTGCGTGGCCGCACCCCTGTAGCGGCCACCAGACCCTCGTAAGCATGAACCGAACCGTCGGCCAGCGTGAGCGTGCGCGCCGTGAGGTCCGCGGACTCGACCGCAAGGCCGAGCCGCCATGCCACGTCGGCGACACTGGGGCGGTGGCGCAGCGCCGTACCGGCGGCCGGGGCCACGCCCGCGAGCACCTCCTTGGACAACGGCGGGCGGTTGTACGGGAGATGGGGCTCGTCCCCGTACACCGTGATCGCCCCTTCCCACCCCGCGGCCCGCAACTGTTCCGCCGCCCGCAGCCCGCCGAGCGACGCGCCGACGACGGCGATTCCCGCCGGGGCCACGGCGGGTCAGCCCTCGACCCGGATGGCCTGGAGCGGGCAGACGTCGGCGGCGTCCTCCGCGTCGGCGCGCAGCGCTTCGCCGGGCGATTCGACGTACGCGAGACGACCGTTCTCGTCGAGCGTGAAGACGTCCGGCGCGGCAAAGACGCACTGCCCGTGGTCCTGGCAGACGTCCAGGTCGACAGTGACCTTGAGCATGTGAACTCCCTGCTTCGGAGGCGTGGTTGGCGTGATCAACGGCGCGGCGCCCGCACCCCGCGGAACTCCCAGTCGCCCCCGAGAGCCGTCGATACGACCTCCTCGGACTCCGTGGGCTGGGCGCCGACGTCGGAGCGGACGGCCGTCGGGCCGGTGACGATGTGGTTCGTGAGACGGCCGAGGCCCTCGGCCTCGACCTCGACGACGTCTCCCGGACGGACGGGCCGGGAGCCCGCGGGGGTGCCGGACAGGAGCACGTCGCCCGGCTCCAGCGTGATCGTGCGGGCGATGTCGGCGACGAGATAGTGCATGTCCCACTCCATCTCGTCCGTCGAACCGTCCTGCACCAGCTCCCCGTTGACGTACGTCCGCAGGTACTTGGAGCGGAAGTCCCACCCGGTGACGAGGCCCGGGCCCAGCGGGCAGAGCGTGTCGGAGCCCTTGACCCGGAGCATCGAACCGGCGTCGGTGTCGCGGAAGTCGTGCAGGCCGTAGTCGTTGGCGACGGTGTGACCCGCGATGTACGCGCCCGCGTCGGCCGGGGCGATGTTGCGGCAGGTGCGGCCGATGACGATGCCGATCTCGCCCTCGTAGTTGAGGTACTTGCAGCCTTCGGGGCGGACGACCGCGCCGCCGTGCGCGTTCAGTGCCGAGACCGGCTTGTGGAAGTAGGTGGGTGCGGGCGGCAGTCCGACGCCGAACTCGGCAACTCTGCTGCGGTGGTTGAGGTGGACGGCGATCACCTTGGAGGGCCGCACGGGAGGGAGATGGCTCGCCTCCGCCGCCTTCACGCGGCGTCCGTCCGCGGCGACCAGCTCATCTCCCTCCCGTACGACCTGGACTGCGGCGCCTTCGAGGAGGATGCGGCGGTATTCGGTCGTGGTCATACGGCGGCCTCGGTCTCTGCTTCGGGGGCGGCGGCAGGGGCGGGGGCGCCGGTCCAGCCGTCGGCGGGGCGGTCGAACCACAGATGCATCTGGCCGGTGCCGACCGAGTTCTCGTACGAGCTGTAGGCGCGCCCGGGAGCGGAGCACCGCTCTTCTCCGAGAGCACCGATCATCATCAGGTAGTGACCGAAGCGCGCCTCGGGCCTGTGGGTGAGGAACTCCGGCATCGTGCGCAGGACTTCGGCATGGTCGCCGCGCTCCAGCCGCTCGATGCACTGCTCGTCGGCGGCCCGCGCCTCTGGCGTACGGATGTGGGACGGCTCGCTCGACTCGTGGGCGCGCAGCTGCCGCAGCGGCCAGAAGGTGTGCGAGAGCGCGCCTGACGCGATGAGGACGACCTTGCGGTCGGGCAGTGCGGCGATCCCGTCGGCGAGTGCGCGGCCGAGACGCAGGTGGTCCTCGGTGTCGCCGGTCTGGCAGACCCCGATCGAGAGCCACTTCTTGTCCGGGAGGCCTTCGCCCAGGTACTTCCAGAGGTTGATCGTGGCGTAGTGGACCGGCAGGTACGGATCGTCGATCGGGGTGATCCATGTCCCGTGCCGGTCGCCGAACTCGGCGATGGAGGCAGCGAGTTCGGGATCACCCGGGAAGTCGTACGGCATCCTGCACATGCCGCGCGGCAGCTCCTCCGAGGTGAAGAGCCCGGCGCGGCGCGCGTGCGCGGAGACGACGAACTCGACCGTGGTGGCCCAGTGCGAGTCGAGCACGACGACGGTGTCGTGGTCGAGGGTCTCGAAGATCTCCTCGCGCAGCCGCCGCAGTCCGGGGACGAGGCTGATCTCGCGGCCTTCGTTGAGCTCTTTGCGGGTCTCTTCGGGCAGCACGATGGTGGGCACGTGGGCGAGGAGACCCGCTGCGACGATCTCACCCATGAGGGGCCCACCCCTTCGGCGCGGTCACGGTGTTCTTCAGGTCGCAGTAGAAGTCGAAGGACCAGTCGCCGCCCTCACGCCCGATCCCCGACGCGCGGGAACCGCCGAAGGGCGCCGAAAGGTCGCGTACGAAGAAGCAGTTGACCCAGACCGTGCCGGCGACGAGCCGTGCGCCGACCCGGGCGGCGCGCTCGCGGTCGCCGGTGGCGAGGGTGGCGGCGAGGCCGAAGCGGGTGTCGTTGGCGAGGCGGACGGCCTCGTCCTCGTCGCCGTCGGGGAAGGTCTGGAGGGTGAGAACGGGCCCGAAGACCTCTTCCTGCACGATCTCGGAGTCCTGGGCGACGTCGGTGAGGAGAGTGGGGAGGTAGTAGTTCCCGCCGCGTTCGGTGAGTTCGGTGTTGCGGCCGCCGCCGGTGACGGCCTTCGCGCCCGCGTCCAGGGCGCGCCGCACGAATCCGTCGACGCGCTCGACGTGCCGGGGGTGGATGTTGGGCCCGACGTCGGTGGCCTCGTCGCGCGGATCTCCCTGGGTCAGCTTCGCCACCCGGTCAAGAACGTGCCCGAGGAAGACATCCCGTACGGACTCCTCGACCAGGATGCGGGTGGCGGCCAGGCAGACCTGCCCCGCGTTGTCGAACTGCTCGACGGCGAGGTCGGCCGCGAGCTGCGGGTCGGCGTCGGCGAAGACGAGCAGCGGGGACTTGCCGCCCAGCTCGAAGCTGCACGGCACGAGGTGCGCGCCCGCGGTCGCGGCGATCCGCCGGGCGGTGGGCACGGACCCGGTGAAGCTGATCCGCCGCACGTCGGGGTCGGCGACCAGGGCCTCGCCCACCTCCGCGCCGTACCCCTGCACCACGTTGAGCACCCCGGCCGGAAGCCCCGCCTCGTGGGCGATGTCCGCGAAGAGCGAGGCGGTCAGCGGGGTCCACTCGGCAGGCTTGAGGACGACGGTGTTCCCCGCGGCGAGCGCGGGCGCGATCTTCCAACTGGCCAGCATCAGAGGGGCGTTCCACGGCGTGATGAGGACGGCCGGGCCGGCCGGGTCCCAGCTCACGTGGTTCGTGTGGCCCCTGGTCTCGAAGTCGTCGTGGGCGAGGGCGAGGAGGCGGTCGGCGAAGTGGCGGAGGTTGTGGACGACGCGGGGCATGACGCCGCGGCGGTGGGAGCGCAGGAGTGCGCCGTTGTCGGCGGTCTCGACGACGGCGAGGTCCTCGATGCGGGCCTCGACTCCGTCGGCGACGGCGTGCAGGAGCCGGGCGCGCTCGCCGGGCGGGGTGGCGGCCCAGCCTGGAAAGGCATCGCGGGCCGCGCCCACGGCCGCCCGCGCCTCGTCGGCGCCACCGCGGGCGATCTCGGCGAGCGGGGTGCCGTCGATGGGCGAGTGGTCGGTGAAGGTGGCAGTGGCGGCGGAGGTGGCGGTGGACGCGGAGGCGGTGGCGGAGGTAGCGGCGGAGGCGATGCGCTCTCCGCCGATCCAGTGCCGGGTGTCGACGGGGACACCGGCGACGGTCGCCGTGTGCGGAGGGTTCGACGGTGGCGCGGGTGCGGGTGCGGGTGCAGGGTCGGGGTCGGAGTCGGGGGGAGCCATGACTTCCTCCAGTTCCTGCAATTCCTGCGATTCGTTTGAACCCAAACAACATTACGAGCGGCAGGGCGAAGGGGTCAACCCCTCGCTCGGGCAACCCTGTTCACCCATCGTTTGAACTCGCCAGTGCCCTAATCGTGTTGACCGCCCCGGTAGGCAGTGCTGGAGTCGGCACGTGGACAGCACCCCCGCCAACCGGCGGCTCTGGAACCAGATCAGCAGCGCCTACCAGCACGAGCACGACCCGCAGATCGGCGCCACACCCCGGCTGTGGGGCATGTACTCCATCCCCGACGCGCACCTGCACGCCCTGGGCGACGTCACCGGCAAGCGCGTCCTCGAACTCGGCTGCGGCGCCGGCCAGTGGTCCAGGGCGCTCGCCGCCGAGGGCGCCACCGTGGTCGGGTTCGACCTGTCCGAAGCCCAACTCGCCGCAGCGGCCCGCGCGATGGGAGCGGCCCGCTACCCGCTGGTGCAAGGCGCCGCCGAACAACTCCCCTTCGCCGCCGACAGCTTCGACCTGGTGTTCTGCGACTTCGGTGGGCTCAGCTGGGCGCCCCCGCACCTGGCCGTCCCACAGGCCGCACGCGTCTTGGGCCGAGGCGGGCGCCTGGTGTTCAACGTCGCCAGCCCATGGTTCGAAGCTTGCTACGACGAAGCCGCCGGCCGCGTGACCACGACGCTGCAGCAGGACTACTTCGGGCTGAACACCATCGCCGAAGACGGCGGCGCGACCAGCTATCAGCTCACCTACGGCGACTGGGTCAAGGTCCTGCGCGGCGCGGGTCTCATCATCGACGACCTCATCGAGCCGCGGCCCGAACTCGGAACACCCAACGGCTACAACAAAACCGACCCACCCGACTGGGCACACCGCTGGCCGGCGGAACTGCTCTGGGTAACCCACAAACCGTAGGTTCCGCCGCGCCGAGAGGTGAAGGCATCCGGCATCCCCTCGCCGGGCAGGCCTTCCAGACGCTTGGTTCCTCGCGGTCAGGCTTGGCGGGCGTAGGACGCAAGGCGATCGGCGAGCGCGGTGACGAGGTCGCGCAGTTCATCGGGGCGCTCGATGACGAACGGCCGGTCGAGTGAGGCGAGTACTGGAGGCAACCATTCGAGCCGCTCCGCCCGCAGCTCGACGCGCAGCCAGCGCTCGGTCGCCCGGTCCTGGCCTGCCTCGGGCTCGTGCTCGTGCTCGTGCTCGTGCTCCTCCAGGCTCGCGACGCTGGCGGGAAGGCGGGCGCGGATCTGCTCAACTGTCCCGTAGATCCGCAAGGTCACCTCATGCCGGTACTCGGCCGTGGCGAACGCCGACAACACGCGCTGTGCCGGACCGGGACCCACGGGCGCTTCGAATGAGCCGGGCAGGGTCCTCGCGTCTGCGATGCGATCGAGCCGGAAGGTACGGGCCTCGCCGATCTGGGTGTCCGTGCCCGTGACGTACCACCGGCCCGCATGGGCGACGATCCCGTACGCGTGCAGCGTGCGTTCGCTGCGCCGTCCGTCGCGGTCGGTGTAGCGGATCGAGACCGGTCGGCGGTGGCGCACCGCATCGGCGATGGTGAGCAGGACCCCGGCGTCCGGGGTGTCGAACTCGCCGAGCTGATCCGTGAAGGCGAGCGCCTCCAGAAGTGTGTCGAGCCGACGGGCGATGTGCTTGGGCAGCACCCGCCGAATCTTCGCCGATGCCGTCTCGCTTGCCGTGTGCTCCGTCGTCGTCAGCCCTGCTCGGCGGCCGGCGACCAGGCCGAGCAGCACGGCCAGCGCCTCGTCGTCGCTGAGCATGAGCGGAGGCAAGCGGTACGTGGGAGCGAGCCGGTACCCGCCGTAGCGGCCGCGCACCGATTCCACGGGCACATCCAGGTCGATCAGCTGGTCCACATACCGCCGCACGGTGCGCCCTTCGACGCCGAGCCGGTCGGCCAGTTCGGCCACCGTCCGGGTGCCGCCCGACTGCAGCAGCTCCAGGAGTGTCAGCACGCGGGCAGTGGGTCGGGACATGTGCACAACTTAACGCGAATACAGGACCGATTCTGTCCACTATTCCTCCTAGCCTGCGCAGTGCACGCCTCACGCCTCCAGCACAGCCAAGGAGATCCCCATGGACTTCGTCTCGATCCGCATCATCACCAGCGACGTAGCGCGCCTCGTCGAGTTCTATGAGCGAGCCACAGGGGTGCGGGCGACGTGGGCCACCGAAGACTTCGCCGAACTCAACACCGCGGGCGCCACCCTCGCGATCGCCGGCACCCGCACCGTCCCGCTGTTCGCCCCGGGCTCTGCCCGCCCGGCGGACAACCACAGCGTGATCACCGAGTTCCTCGTCGACGACGTGGACCGCGTTCACCAGAACCTGACCGGCTTCGTCACCGACTTCGTCACCGAGCCCACCACGATGCCCTGGGGCAACCGGTCGCTGCTGTTCCGTGACCCCGACGGCAACCTCGTCAACTTCTTCACCCCCGTCACCCCAGCGGCCATCGAAAAGTTCGCACGCTGACGCCACGCCGATCGCGCACGTGGCTGCGGAAGCCGGAATCTCCCGCCGCTGCCTGGCCAAGTGGTACGCCCGCCGGCGCGCGCTCGGCGAGAACGGACTACACGGCCGGGTCGGCGACCTGGTCCACGTCGACGTCAAGAAACTCGGACGCATCCCGACCGGCGGCGGCCGGCGGATGCACGGCGTCGGCACCGAGTCCGCCCGCGCCTCCCCACGCACCGGTCCCGGCACCGGCACCGGCAAGGTCGAAGCAACTACCGAATCGTCTTCGACCAGCCGCCCGAACCACTCGCGGACATCCCGCAGCAGCTCACCTTCGAGGACTTCGGGTAACCAAGGTCCCGAGACACCACATCTAAGCCTTGATCGGTGCGGCCGACCTGGCGGCCTGCTCGATCTTCGCGCAGTAGGCCGCACGCGCTTCCTCGTCGATCTGCTGCTCGTATTCGGGGCGCACCCCGGTCCGGCCGTCGAGGCCCTCGCGCAGGATGTCGGCGTGCCCG
The DNA here is from genome assembly GCF_039533825.1 of Streptomyces rectiviolaceus. NCBI lineage: Bacteria > Bacillati > Actinomycetota > Actinomycetes > Kitasatosporales > Streptomycetaceae > Streptomyces > Streptomyces rectiviolaceus. Next base: position 100,817 of record NZ_BAAAUG010000148.1, on the reverse strand, counting down.
GCATGCCGGTTGGACTCGCCGAGGACGTGGACCATGACGGCGAACAGGTTCGTGTTGGGACCAGGCTCCGGCCACCACGGCACGTGGCCGGGGGCGTCGAGGGGAAGCTCGTTGATCGTCGCGTCCGAGTGTTCCCACGTGCGCCGGTAGAACCCGACGATCTGATCGCGGGTCTCGTCCTCGGTCGCCCACTGATCGTTGCCGTTGTAGTCCTGCCACCGGCACAGCGGTTCGGGAGAAGGGCGGTCGAAGACCTCGCCGAAGTACCTGGCCTCAACGGTGGCCACGTGTTTGACCAGGCCGAGGAGGTTGGTCCCGGTCGCCGTCAAAGGCCGGCGGGCGTCATATTCGGACAAGCCGTCGAGTTTCCAGAGCAGCGCCTTGCGGTCCCGCCGCAGTCTCCCGTGCAGGTTGTCTTTCGCGAATTCATCGATCATGCGGCATGAGCCTGCCATGGGCTGCTCATGGCCTCAAGATCCCGTAGGTGGTCCGCAACGACCGGCAGAGCCGGGGCCTGGCCATGGCGAAGCGGCGCGGGGAGTCTGAGGGCGGACTCGGCGGAGCCAGTCGCGGCGGTGCGCGGGGCTTCGGCTCGGGCGGGTCTACCCCTTGGCCCGCCTGCCGCTTCGGCTCGGGCGGGTCTACCCCTTGGCCCGCCTGCCGCTTCGGCGAGGCGTCGGATCCGCCCCGTCGAGCAGCTCCAGCCTCCGCTCGTCCCCCTTCTCCTCCGTCTGCACCACGATCTTCCGGAGGAGGTCCGCCAGCGTCCGGCACTCCTCGTCCGTCAACCCGTCGGCGACAAACGCCTCCTCCGCGTTGAAGGCGGGGAACACCTCTTCCATCAGCCGCTCCCCCTCCCCGGTGAGCCGCAGCAGGGCGAGGCGCCCGTCGTCCGGGTGGCTCCTCCGCTCCAGCAGGCCCCGGCCCGCCAGCGTCCGGGCGACCCCGGTCAGCGTGCCCTTGGAGATGCCGGCCTCCTCGGCGACGTACCGCGTCTCCATCTCGCCCCAGATCCAGACCACGTACAGCACCACGAACGACGTCCACGTCAGCTCGGCCCCGCGCAGCACGGAGTTCTCGAAGTGCTGCCGGACGGCCGACGCCGCGCGGTAGATGTTCGAGACGGCGGCCATCTGCTCGTACTTGAGGGGGGTGCCGCCGAGCTTGGCCCGGACCGCCTTCTCGGTCTCGCGGATGGAGCGGTAGCCCGTCACGTCCGTGTCTCCTCGTTCCTGTGGTGCCGGTGGTGCCGGTGGTGCCGGTGATGCCGGTGATGCCGGTGATGCCGGTGGCGCCTGCGCGCCCACCGTCAAGTCTCCCAAGAGCTCTTGCCGGGGCACATGCGTGTCCGTACCTTCAGCGCCACTCGCATTTCGTACGGGCTCAAACGATAACGCGGTCCGTTGCCCTACAGGCCCCTCTCCAGCAGCGTGCCGCCGTTCCAAGTCACCCCCACCTGGCGGTAGTACGCGCCGATCGGCTCCTCGATCGTCAGCGCTGCCAGCTCTTCCGTGGGTGCCTCGAAAAGGTCCAGCTCCGCCTCGCCCGACCAGGCCTGACCGCCCTCGAAGGAAGCGGCACCGGATGCGATGAGCTCGTCGAGCGCCAGCCCCTTCCCCTCTATGGCGGGGAGTTGGCGGTGGTGGGCCATGGGGTGGGCGTTGACGAAGCCGTTCGTCTCGGAGGGTTCGCGCAGGGTGACCACGGCCTGGGCGAGGCGACGGTCGGCGGCGGCGAGAGTGGCACCGAAGGCGGCGCCCGCCTCGATGCGGGGGGCGGGGCCGAAGGGGTGCGGGCGGGTCAGGTGGATCGAGCCGAGCTTCTTGGGGTAGCCCTGGTGGTTGCCGCGGGCTATGGCGAAGTCCTTGTCGACCCAGATGTAGACGCAGCGCGAGTAGGTGTGGCCGCGGTGGTCGCAGCGCACCACGGCGAAGCACTCCTTGTACTGGGACCGCACCGGGTCGAGCAGCTCCGCCTTGGAGTCCCCGCAGGACTGCCAGTCGGCCCAGATGAGGGCGACCGCGCCGGGGTCGTCTGCCGCCAAGTCGAGGGGTGCGGGGAGGAGTTCGCGGACTCGGGCGGGGTCGGTGCGGTACTCGACGGTGAGGAGGTCGCCCGAGTAGTGCCAGGGTGGGGCCGGGATGAGGGAGGAGCGGCCCGTCGCCGTCTTGGGCGGGAAGAATCCTTGAACTCCGGCCATGAGTAGGCTCCTTCGGAGGCGCCGGTGCATTCGTTTGGATCCGTACGTTAAGCCTCTCGCGCCGGGGGCGCTACGGGACCGCGGCCGCCGGCCGTGGGGCGGGGTGCCGCGCCGATATCTCCACCCTCGCTATCGTCCGGTGACCGCGGACCTGCTCCGGCTTGGGGGCGGGGCCGCGCCGGTATGTCCGTCCTCGCTATCGTCCGGTGGCCGCCTGGGCACTTCGGCACCGGAGCGCCGCGAACCGTGCTCCGGGCAGACATACCGGCACGTCCCCTCGTGTCTCGATGCCGACTGCGAGTGCGTGGGGGCGGGCCGACCCCTCCCCCGCCCACGAGTACGCGGGGGGCGCCCCTCCGCGCCCGCCCCCTGCACATTCCCCCCCCCCAACCAAGCCACGCCCCCACCCACCCCCTGACACCCCGGGGCAAACGGGCGGGTGGGCGGGAAGGCCTGTTCGGTCAGGAGGCGCTGCGGGGTGATCGGGCGGGTGGGTGGGGAGGCCTGTTCGGGAAGGAGGCGCTGCGGGGTGATCGGGTGGGTGGGTGGGGAGGCCTGGTCGGGCTGGGGAGGCCACGGGGGCTCCTGCGGGGGCAAGGCCAGGCAGGGCGAGGGGAGTTGCTTCGGGGAAACACCCGTAGGGCTTGCGCGGCTCCTCGTAGGTTTCTATCGTTTGGTCTCAAACGATAGGCCCGATCCGCCCCGCAGAAAGGCTGGACCACGGGTGAGCGAAGCGAGCGCAACACCGCAGCCACAGGCCCCCCACGTCGCAGAAACGGTTGACGCACTGCGCTCCCAAGGGACCGACGTGGTCCGCGTCATCTATCCCGACCTCATCGGGGCCGACCGAGGCCGGGACATCCTCGTAGGGCACCTGCCGAGCGCCTGCGCTCACGGGCTCTCCTTCTGCCGCGCCGTCTACCACACCAGCCCCCAGGGCGACGTCGTTCCAGTCGCGGGCGGGCTCGACGCAGGGCTTCCCGACGTCTCCGTACGGCCCGACCTCTCCACCCTCCAGGCGCTGCCCTGGGAGCCCGGCGTCGCCTGGTGCCTCGGGGACACCTTCGATCCCGCCACCGGCGAGCCCGTCGCCGAATCGCCACGCGCCCTGCTGCGGCGGGTACTTGGGGGAGTTGAAGAGCATGCCGGGGGTGCCGTCACCCCGGTCGTCGGGCCCGAGCTCGAATACTTCCTGTGCGAGGCCGACCCCGCCGCCCCCTCCGGGTGGTCCGTGTACGGCGGCGCCACCGGCAACGTATACAGCGCGGGCCGGCGCGGTGACCCGGACGGTCATCTCCTGCGCACCCTGCGCTCACTGGACCAGCTCGGCATCGGCGTCATCGCGGGCAACCACGAGTTCGACGGCGGGCAGTTCGAGATCAACCTCGGCCACTCCGACGCCCTGGACGCCGCCGACCGCGCCTTCCGCTTCAAGGCCGCCGTCAAGGAGACGGCCCGTCGCGAGGGGCGGCTCGCGACCTTCATGGCCAAGCCGTTCAACGGACTCGGCGGCTCCGGCTTCCATCTGCATGTCTCGCTGGTCGACGGCGCAGGGCGCAACGTGTTCGAGGACGCGGGCGCCCCCGACGGTCTCTCCGCGACCGCCAGGCACGCCATCGCCGGTCTCCTGCGGCACGCGCCCGCCCTCAGCGCCCTGCTCAACCCGACCATCAACTCGTACAAGCGGTTCGGCCCCGACACCCTCGCCCCCTGGCTGATCGACTGGGGTCTCGACAACCGCAGCGCCATGCTCCGGATTCCGCCCGAGAGGGGGGCCGGGACGCGGGTCGAGCTGCGGCTCGGCGACGCTTCCGCCAATCCCTATCTCGTCATGGCGGGGGCCGTCGCCGCGCTTCTCCTCGGCATCCGCGACAAGTCGGAGCCGCCTGCCCCGCTGGAGGGCTACGGCTACCAGGAGGACTCCGCGCCCCGCCTGCCCGGCACACTCGGCGCCGCGCTCGACGCCCTGGCGGCCGACGAGGCGCTGACCGGGCTCCTGGGCACGGAGTTCACCGACGCCTTCCTCACGTACAAGCGCAATGAGATCGAGCGCTTCCAACAGCACGTCACCGAGTGGGAGTTCACGGAGTACGCCTTCCTCATCTGACCGCGCCCGCCCGTCCGCCATGAGGTCCGGTGAGACCGTGAGATCCCTAGAAGGAGTGCGTTCCATGAGTACCGTCACGGGGCCCGCCGCCCTCGCCCTGTCCGACGTCGACCTCGCCGACAACGACAAGTTCACCGACGGCTCGCTGCCCTGGCGGATGTTCGACGTGCTGCGCCGGGAGGACCCCGTCCACTGGCAGCCCGAGCCCGCGCCCAACTCCGGTTTCTGGGCGGTCACCCGGCACGCGGACATCGTGCGCGTGGACCGCGACCCGGAGACGTTCACCTCGATGCGGTTCACCAACCTCGAAGAGGTCGATGAGGATCACATCGCTCTGCGCCGGTCCCTTCTGGAGACCGACGGCATGCGGCACCGCGCGATGCGGCTGATCCTGCAGAAGCAGTTCACGCCGCGCGCGGTGGCGACGTACGAGACATTTCTGCGCGGACTCACCGCCCGCACCCTCGACGCGGCGCTCCCCAAGGGGACCTTCGACTTCGTGAAGGAGATCTCGGCGGACTTCCCCATCAACGTGCTCGCGCGGATGCTCGACGTCCCCGAGGAGGACACCCAGCAGCTCATCGACTGGGGCAACCGCATCATCGGCAACACGGATCCCGACTACGCCGACGTGCTCCTGGAGAGTGCGGAGAGCGAGCAGTATCGCGATCTGCCGTTCCGTTCACCTGCCGCGCTCGAAGTCTTCGAGTACGGAAGGAAGTTGGCCGCGAAACGGCGCGGCGGTGACGGCACCGACCTCGTGAGTACGCTGGTCAACAACTCGCCCAAGGACGGTGTCCCGCTCTCCGGCACCGACTTCGACAACTACTTCCTGCTGCTCGTGGTCGCGGGCAACGAGACCACCCGGCACGCCATTTCGCACTCCATGCTTGCGCTGATCAATCACCCTGATGAGCGCGCGAAGCTGGTCGCCGATCCCTCGCTCATACCGGGCGGCGTCGAGGAGTGCCTGCGCTGGGCCTCGCCCGTCTACCACTTCCGGCGGACGGCGACCCGTGACGTGGATCTTGGCGGCAAGCTGATCAGGGAGGGCGACAAGGTGGTGCTGTGGTTCGCATCGGGGAATCGCGACGCGGATGTCTTCCCGGATCCGTACCGCTTCGACGTGACCCGCGAGAACATCGACCACGTCACCTTCGGCAAGGGCAGCCCGCACTTCTGCCTGGGCAACTCCCTGGCCCGCCTGGAGATGCGGATCATGTTCGAGGAGCTGCTGCCCCGGCTCGCGGACATTCGGGTGAGTGGTGAAGTCCGGCGGGTGCGGTCGAACTTCGTGAACGGGATCAAGGAGCTGCCGGTCACCGTGACACTGGCCTGAGCTCAGCCGCCGGAAGTGTCCAGTTCCGCGTCCTCGCTGATGCCCGCGCAGTCGTAGGGGTCCTTCAGCCAGCCGTCCGGCAGGACGACTCGATTGTTGCCCGACGTGCGGCCTCGCGGACCGTCCGCTCCCGTCGGCCACGCCTGGTCGAGGTCCAACTCGCCCAGACCGTCCTCGAGTTCGGCCAGGGATGACGTGATCGCGAGGCGCTTGCGCATCTCCGAGCCGACCGCGAAGCCTTTCAGGTACCAGGCGACGTGCTTGCGGAAGTCGATGACACCGCGCGCCTCGTCGCCGATCCACTCGCCGAGGAGGGTCGCGTGCCGCAGCATGACGGCGGCGACCTCGCGCAGGTCCGGGGCCTTGGGCGCGCCCGTGCCCTCGAAGGCGGCCACCAGGTCGCCGAAGAGCCAGGGGCGGCCGAGGCAGCCGCGGCCGACGACGACTCCGTCGCAGCCGGTCTCCTTCATCATGCGGACCGCGTCGGCCGCCGACCAGATGTCGCCGTTGCCGAGCACCGGGATCTCCGGGACGTGCTCCTTGAGGCGGGCGATGGCGTCCCAGTCGGCGGTGCCGCCGTAGTGCTGGGCGGCGGTGCGGCCGTGCAGGGCGATCGCCGTGACGCCTTCCTCGACTGCGATGCGGCCCGCGTCGAGGAAGGTGATGTGCTCGTCGTTGATACCCTTGCGCATCTTCATCGTGACGGGCAGGTCCCCGGCGCCGCTGACGGCCTCACGGAGGATCGCCCGGAGCAGGGGCCTCTTGTACGGGAGCGCGGAGCCGCCGCCCTTGCGGGTGACCTTGGGGACGGGGCAGCCGAAGTTCAGGTCGATGTGGTCGGCGAGGTCCTCCTCGGCGATCATGCGGACCGCCTTGCCGACCGTCGCGGGGTCGACGCCGTACAGCTGGATCGAGCGAGGCTTTTCCGTCTCGTCGAAGTGGATCAGCTGCATCGTCTTCTCGTTGCGCTCGACCAGCGCCCGCGTCGTGATCATCTCGCTGACGAAGAGGCCCTTGCCCCCGCTGAACTCCCGGCACAGCGTCCGGAACGGCGCGTTCGTGATGCCCGCCATGGGGGCGAGCACGACGGGCGGCCGCACGGCGTGCGGGCCGATCTGAAGCTGGGGCTCCATGGCGCGGGGTTCCTCCGGGGCGAACTGGTCGGTGCTGAGCTGCCGGGCGCTTTCGGGAAACGGGCGCGGGAAAGCGAGGGCAGACCTCTTATTGTCCCTCATCCGCGCGACTGCCCACGCGCCCGGCCTTCACCAGGCGGTGCAGCTCCTCCGTGGCCGCCTGCGAGCGCGCGTCCGCCGGGACGTACGTACCCAGGCGCGGGCCCTCGGCCGGGCCGAGCCACAGCCCGTGGTACGTGAAGTGCAGCGGGCCCACGAGGGAATTGTTGAACCGTTTCGACTGGTCCACCGCCTGCAGCACCTCGTGCCGCTCCCACAGCTCGCAGAACACCGGCGAGGCCTTGCGCATCCTCCTGAGCAGCGTCTTCCACGCCGGGTCCGCGAGATGCCCGGCCATCCGCGCCCGGAATCTCGCGACCATCCGGCGCATCGTCTCCTCGCGGTCCTCCATGGCGGCCTGCCAGGCGGGGTGCGTGAAGGTCAGCCACATGCAGTTGCGGTCCTCGGGCGGCAGCACGTCGAGGTCGGTGAGGAGATTTCCGTACGTCGCGTTGTAGGCGAGGACGTCGTAGCGGGAGTTCTGCACGCACGCCGGGTACGGCTCGAGCTGGGTGACGATCCGCAGCAGGCCCTGCGGTACCGACGCGATCTCGGCGGCCGGTGAGGGGTCGGCGGTGCCCGCGAGCTGGAAGAGGTGGGCCCGCTCACCGGCGTCCAGCATCAGGGCACGGCACAGCGCGTCCAGGACTTGGGCCGAGACATGGATGGCGCGGCCCTGCTCGAGCCACGTGTACCAGGTGACGCCGACCGTGGAGAGGTGCGCGACCTCCTCGCGGCGCAGGCCCGGCGTGCGGCGGCGCGGGCCGCGCGGCAGGCCCGCCTGCTCGGGGGTGATGCGCTCGCGGCGGCTGCGCAGGAAGTCGGCGAGCTCACTGCGGCGGATACGGTCGGGCTGTGCCGGGGCCGCGGTGTCCATGAGACTGTCCATGGGACCAGCTTGCCCGCCCGGTGATCCTGTTTCCAGGTAGTACAGGTACCAGGATAAACAGACTCTGGTACCAGGCTGGAGGTTCGACGACCGTCGTACTCGTGAACCTCACGAACTCCACAGCCCACGTCCTCAAGCCCACCACCCCGTCCACCACCGGCACCGGGCACCCGGCCTCCCCCGCCCTCACCCCGCTCGGCCTCGTCACCATCCTGCTCGGCGCCGCGCTCCCGATGATCGACTTCTTCATCGTCAACGTCGCCCTGCCCAGCATCGAACACGACCTGCACGCGTCCCCCGCCACCCTGGAGATGGTCGTCGCGGGCTACGCCGTCGCGTACGCCGTGCTGCTCGTGCTCGGCGGGCGGCTCGGCGACACCTTCGGCCGCCGCAGGCTCTTCCTCTGGGGCGTCGCCGCCTTCGGGGTGACCTCGCTGGCCTGCGGGCTCGCGCCCGGAGCCTGGTGGCTGGTCGGGGCGCGCGTCGCGCAGGGCGCGGCCTCCGCGCTGATGCTGCCGCAGGTCCTCGCCACCATCCACGCGACGACGCGGGGTGAGCGGCGGACGAAGGCGGTCGCCCTCTACGGCTCGGTGGGCGGCATCTCCATCGTCCTCGGCCAGGTGCTCGGCGGTGTCCTGGTCTCCGCCGACCTGGCGGGCACCGGCTGGCGCGCGGTGTTCCTGGTGAACGCGCCCGTCGCGGTCGCCGCCCTGCTCTGCGCGGTGCGCTCCGTGCCGGACAGCCGCGCCGAGCAGCCCACCCGCAGCGACATCGGCGGCACGCTCCTGCTCGCCGCGTCCCTGATCGCGCTGCTGCTGCCCCTGACCGAGGGAAGGGCAGCGGGCTGGCCCTTGTGGTCGGTGCTTTCCCTGATCGCATCGCCGTTCATCGCCTGGGCCTTCGCCCGCGTCGAGCTGCGCGCGGAACGCACCGGCGGCAGCCCGCTGCTGCCTCCGTCGCTGTTGCGCGAACCCGGCGTACGCAGGGGTCTCACCATCGGCCTGCCCATCTTCACCGGCTTCGCAGGATGGATGTTCGTCAGCGCGGTGACGCTCCAGCAGTGGCTGGGCTTCAGCCCGTTGAAGTCCGGTCTGACCCTGATCCCCATGGGTGTCGCGCAGTTCGCGGCGTCGATGCTCGCCCCGCGCCTGGTGACGCGGCTCGGCAGCCGCGCGCTGACGCTGTGCGCGCTGGTGCACGCCTCCGGCCTCGCGATCCTCGCGCTGACGGTGCTGTGGACGCCGTGGTCGGCCCTGAGCCCGCTCGTCCTCGCCCCCGGCCTCGCCCTGTGCGGTCTCGGCCAGGGGGTGCAGCTCGCCCTCTACTACCGCATCGTGCTCGCCGCGGTGCCGGCCGAGCGGGCGGGCGCGGGCAGCGGTCTCGCGGCGACGGTCCAGCAGTCCTGCCTGGCCATCGGCGTCGCCACCCTCGGCTCGCTCTTCCTGGCCCTGGTGCCGGGCCTGGGAATGCGGAACGCGTTCGCGATCGTGCTGGCGGCGCAACTGACCGGGCTCATCGGCCTCGCGCTGCTGAGCCTGCGGCTGCCGCGCAGGCTCGGCTGAGGGCAGGGGGTGCGACGGGGCGGCCCAGGCAAGTACGGCCCACGAACGCGACATACAGCCGACCGAGATACCGTCGAAACCATGCCCGAACCAGAGCTCACGCACCGCCGGCGCATGCTCGTCCTCGCGATCTGCTGCATGAGCCTGCTCATCGTCAGCCTCGACAACACCGTCCTGAACGTCGCGCTGCCCAGCATGGCGCGGGAGTTCGACACGAGCATCTCGGGCATGCAGTGGACGATCGACGCCTACACCCTCGTACTCGCCGTGCTCCTCATGCTCGCGGGGTCGACGGCGGACCGCGTGGGACGGCAGAAGATCTTCAAGGTGGGCCTGGTGATCTTCACCATCGCCTCGGTGGCCTGTTCCCTCGCGCCCAACCTGGAATCCCTCGTGGGCTTCCGCATGCTCCAGGCGGTCGGCGGCTCCATGCTCAACCCGGTCGCGATGTCGATCATCACCAACACCTTCACCGAGCCCCGCGAGCGGGCCCGCGCCATCGGCGTCTGGGGCGGGGTGGTCGGCATCTCCATGGCGGCGGGCCCTCTGGTGGGAGGCGTCCTTGTGGACTCCGTCGGCTGGCGCTCCATCTTCTGGATCAACCTGCCGGTCGGACTCGCGGCCCTGCTCCTCACCATCCGGTACGTCCCCGAGTCGCGCGCCCCCAAGCCACGCCGCCCCGACCCCGTGGGCCAGCTCCTGGTCATCGTGGTGCTCGGCGCCCTGACGTACGCGATCATCGAGGCCCCCACGGCGGGCTGGACATCGCCGCTGATCATCACGTTCGCGGCAGCTTCGCTCCTTGCCCTCGTCGGGCTCATCGCCTACGAACCGCGCCGCGCCGAGCCCCTCATCGACCTGCGTTTCTTCGGCTCGGCGCCGTTCAGCGGGGCGACCGTCATCGCGGTCTGCGCCTTCGCCGCGCTGGGCGGCTTCCTCTTCCTCTCCACGCTCTACCTCCAGAACGTACGCGGCCTGAACGCCCTGCACGCGGGCGTGTGGATGCTGCCGATGGCCGCGATGACGCTGATCTGCGCCCCGCTGTCGGGCCGCCTGGTCGGCAGCCGGGGCCCGCGGCTTCCGCTCCTGGTCGCGGGAGTCGCGATGACGGCGTCCGGGGTCCTCTTCGCCGCCTTCGACGCGGAGACCACGAACGCCACGCTCTTCCTCGGTTACGTCCTCTTCGGCCTCGGCTTCGGCTTCGTCAACGCCCCCATCACCAACACCGCGGTCTCCGGAATGCCCCGCTCCCAGGCGGGCGTGGCCTCCGCGGTCGCCTCCACCAGCCGCCAGATCGGCCAGACGCTCGGCGTCGCGGTCATCGGCGCGGTCCTCGCCTCCGGCGTGGGAAGTGCGTCGTACGCCGCCACCTTCACCGAGGCGAGCCGCCCCGCCTGGTGGATCATCGCGGGCTGCGGCCTCGCGGTCCTGATCCTCGGCGCCCTGACCAGCGGCCGCTGGGCGAGGGAGACGGCACGCCGGACGGCGGAGCGGCTCGAGGCTATGCCGCAGGGACCGCTTGCGGGTACAGCGCGCTCGGATCGGCGCTCAGCGCGGCCTTGAGCTGGATGCTGACCTCGTCGGCGAGTACCTCGAACGCGCGGGCCTCGACGCCGTCGAGTGCGGCGCGTACGACATCGGCGGGGTCGCTCTTCTCCACGTCGTACCCGGCCATCATGTCGGTGTCGACGCTCCCCACGACCAGTCCCGTCACCGAGGTGCCCTGGCCGATGAGTTCGAGCCGGACGCCGTTGGTGAGGCTCCAGGCCGCCGCCTTGGCGGTGGCGTACGCGTTGGCGCCGTCGTACGAGGTCCAGGAGAGGGCCGAGAGCAGGTTGAGGACGGCCCCGCCGCCGTTGCGGGCGAGGGCCGGGGCGAACGCGCGGATCATGTTCAGCGGGCCGAAGAAGTTCGTCTCCATCTCGAGCCGGATCTGATCGAGGTCTCCGGCCACGAGGTTCTGCCGGGTCGCGGTCCCGGCGTTGTTGATCAGCAGCGTGACGTCCTGCGCGGCGTGGGCCGCGGCGGCGACGGACGCCGGATCGGTGACGTCGAGCCGCAGCACTTCCACTCCGGGGATGTCGACGAGCTCCGGGGTGCGCGCGGTCGCGTAGACCTTGGCGGCGCCCCTCTCCAGGAGCTGCTGGGCGAAGTGGCGGCCCATGCCGCGGTTGGCGCCGGTGACGAGAGCTGTGGAACCGGAGATGTTCATGGGGTGCCTCCTGGTGCGTACGGACGAGAGCTGGTCGCTCGTGGATTACGCTAAAACCTGACGTTGACGTCAGAGGCAAGTCCCGGCGGTGACCGGGAGCCAGAAGGAGGACGCGTGCGCATCGGGGAACTCGCCGCCAAGGCGGGCGTGAGCGTGCGGGCGCTGCGCTACTACGAGGAACAGCGCCTGCTCGCCTCGGAGCGCAGCGCCAGCGGGCAACGGCTCTACGCGGACGGCGCGGTCGACCGCGTAGGGCTCATCCAGCAGCTGTACGCGGCGGGTCTGCCCAGCAGGACGATCGTGGAACTCCTCCCCTGCGTCGAGACCGGTGAGGTGACCACGGAGCTGCTGCACCGCCTGGCGGCCGAGCGGAGCCGCATCGACGCCCAGATCCGGAGCCTGACGAGCACCCGGGGCAGGCTCGACGACATCCTGACGACGACCGCCACGTCCTGGTGCACGGGCGAGCCCTGCCCGCCGGCCGGCACTACTCTCGCCCCGTGACTGAGACTTGGGACCACACGGCACCAGGCGTACTGCGCCTCCCGTCGGGCCGGCTCATCCGCGGCCGTGGCCTGCGGCGACCGCTCCCGGACGGCCCGGAGCCCGACTTCGCGCTGTACCTGCTGGGCAAGGAGCCCCCCGCGACCACCTGGGAGTCCCGGTGGCTGCGCTGGCCCGACTTCCTGCTGCCCGCCGACCCCGAGGCGACGGCGGCCGCCCTGCGCGAGGCGTGGGAGCGGGCCGCGACGGAGCGGGTCGAGGTCGCGTGCGGCGGCGGACAGGGGCGTACGGGGACGGCACTAGCCTGCATCGCGGTGCTGGACGGGGTGCCGGGCGGTGAGGCGGTGGCGTATGTGCGGGAGCACTATGCGCCGCGGGCGGTGGAGACGCCGTGGCAGCGCGGATTCGTGAGGCGGTTCAGCTGACCCGGGGATCCCGGAGCGGCGACGACCCTTACCGGCGCAGGCCGCGCAGGACCAGGTCGACGACCGCCGTGAAGGCGGGTTCGATGCCGGGCTTGGACCACTCCCCCGCGTAGGCCGGGTCGTGGAAGCGGTTGGTGGCGTCGAAGACCGCCCGCGATGTGGAGGCGGGGTCCGGGGCGGTGAACTCGCCCCGGGTCACGCCCTCTTGAATGATCGCGGTCAGCTGGCCTGTGAGGTCGGCGATGTGCCGGTCCACGACTCCGCTGTTCTCGCCCGTCAACACCGTGTACGTGGCGAAGAGTTCAGGGTCGTCGCCCGCCTTGTGCTGCTTGGCGGCAAACAGGCCCGCCAGCCAGTGGCGCAGCTTCGCCTCGGGTTCCTCGGTACCGGAGACGATTCCGGACAGGGCCTGCGAGGTGCGGTCCAGCCACCGCTTCGTGACCGCCTCGCGCAGCTCCGCCTTCGTACGGAAGTGGCGGTAGACCGTGCCATGGCTGACTCCCAGCGCGCGGGCCACGTCCACGACGGTGGCCTTCGCCGCGCCGTGGCGGCGCAGCATCTCCTCCGTCGCCTCGAGGATGCGCTCAGTGGTCAGGGTGCCGGTTGCCATGACAGTGACCGTACCTGGGGGCGATCAGTGCTCGCTGTCGAGGTGCGCCATCTGTGCCTCCGGGTAGCGTGCGCCGGCCGCGGCACCCGCGGGAACCGCCTGCTCGATCGCGGCGAGGTCGGCCTCGTCGAGGGTCACGTCAAGGGCGCCGAGCGCCTCGGTGAGACGGTCGCGGCGGCGGGCTCCGACGAGCGGGACGATCGCCGCGTCGTGCCGCGGGCCCTGCGCGAGCACCCAGGCGATGGCCGTCTGCGCGACGCTGACGCCCTTCTGCTCGGCGACCTTGCGCAGGGCGTCGACGAGGTCGAGGTTCCGGTCGAGGTTCTCGCCCTGGAAGCGGGGGCTCATCGCCCGGAAGTCGTTCGCGGCCAGCTTGCGGTCGCGGGCGAAGTGGCCGGAGATGAGGCCGCGGGAGAGCACTCCGTACGCCGTGATCCCGATGCCGAGCTCGCTGACCGTCGGCAGGATCTGCTCCTCGATGCCGCGGGAGACGAGCGAGTACTCGATCTGTACGTCGGAGATGGGGGCGGTGGCGGCGGCGCGACGGATGGTGTCGGCGCCGACCTCCGAGAGCCCGATGTGGCGGACGTGCCCCTTCTCGACCAGTTCGGCGATGGCGCCGACGGTCTCCTCGACGGGGACGTCGGGGTCGATGCGGGCGATCCGGTAGACGTCGATGTGGTCGACGCCGAGCCGCTGGAGCGAGTACGCGGCGAAGTTCCTGACCGCGGAGGGCCGCCCGTCGTACCCGGACCAGCCGCCGTCCGGGTCGCGGAGGGCACCGAACTTGACGCTGGTGAGCGCCTGCTCGCGGCGCGCGGCGGGAGCCGAGCGGAGGGCTTCGCCGATCAGCATCTCGTTGTGGCCCATGGCGTAGAAGTCGCCGGTGTCGATGAGGGTGACGCCCGCTTCGAGGGCGGCGTGGATGGTGGCGATGGACTCCGTGCGGTCGGCGTCGCCGTAGAGCGCGGACATGCCCATGGCGCCGAGGCCGAGGGCGGAGGACTGGGGGCCGGTGGTTCCGAGAGTGAGAGTGCGCATGCATTCACCATGCCATGACAGATGACAGATTTCAATATCTGTCATCTGTCATCTGTCAGTCGTTGCTGCCGCCCGCTCCTTCGTGGCTCCTAAGGGATCGTCGGGTCCACCGTCGCCTGATGCTCCTCGGCGAGATGTTCCTCCGCCTTGAGCCACGGCAGGAACTGCACCCGCTTCCCCCAGCCGCACGTGTCGCAGCTCAACTGGCGCTGGACACCTGATTTCCGCACGTGCACGACATGCTCGCGCCCGTGCTGGTCCCATCTGCTGACCTTGCTCGTGGTCATCGAAGGCATGGCGAACAGTGTGCAGCAGAAGGCCCCGGTTCCCTATGCGGAACCGGGGCCTTCTTTCAAGCTTCACTCAGCGAACGTCACAGCGAGGCCAGGCGTCAGCAGCCCACCAGGCGGGAAGCGAGGTAGCCCTCGATCTGGTCGAGGGAGACGCGCTCCTGCTTCATCGAGTCGCGCTCGCGCACCGTGACCGCGTTGTCGTCCAGGGTGTCGAAGTCGACCGTCACGCAGTACGGCGTGCCGATCTCGTCCTGTCGGCGGTAGCGGCGGCCGATGGCGCCCGCGTCGTCGAAGTCGATGTTCCAGTTCTGCCGCAGGGCCGTGGCGAGGCCCTTGGCCTTCGGCGACAGCTCCGGGTTGCGGGAGAGCGGCAGGACCGCGACCTTCACCGGGGCGATGCGGTGGTCGAAGCGCATGACCGTCCGCTTCTCCAGCTTGCCCTTGGCGTTCGGGGCCTCGTCCTCGATGTACGAGTCGAGGAGGAAGGCCAGCATGGTGCGGCCGACGCCCGCCGCGGGCTCGATGACGTACGGAGTCCAGCGCTCGCCGGCCTCCTGGTCGAAGTAGGACAGGTCCTGGCCCGAGGCCTTGGAGTGCGCGGAGAGGTCGTAGTCCGTGCGGTTGGCGACGCCCTCAAGCTCGCCCCACTCGCTGCCGCCGAAGCGGAAGCGGTACTCGATGTCAGCGGTGCGCTTGGAGTAGTGGGAGAGCTTCTCCTTCGGGTGCTCGAACCACCGCATGTTCTCCTCGCGCAGGCCCAGGCCGGTGTACCAGTTCCAGCGCTGCTCCATCCAGTACTCCTGCCACTTCTCGTCCTCGCCCGGCTTGACGAAGAACTCCATCTCCATCTGCTCGAACTCGCGGGTCCGGAAGATGAAGTTGCCGGGCGTGATCTCGTTGCGGAAGGACTTGCCCATCTGCGCGATGCCGAAGGGCGGCTTCTTGCGCGAAGTCTGCTGGACCTGGGCGAAGTTGGTGAAGATGCCCTGCGCGGTCTCCGGGCGCAGGTACGCGACGGAGCCGCTGTCCTGCGTGGGGCCGAGGTGCGTGGCGAGCATGCCGGAGAACTGCTTGGGCTCGGTGAACTGGCCCTTGGTGCCGCAGTTGGGGCAGTTGACGTCGGCCAGGCTCTCGGGCGGACGGCCGTGCTTGGCCTCGTACGCCTCTTCCAGGTGGTCGGCGCGGTGGCGCTTGTGACAGGAGAGGCACTCGGTCAACGGGTCGGAGAACGTCGCGACGTGACCCGAGGCCTGCCAGACCTCCGTGGCCAGGATCACCGACGAGTCGATGCCGACGACGTCCTCGCGCGAGGTGACCATGTAACGCCACCATTGGCGCTTGAGGTTCTCCTTGAGCTCGACGCCGAGCGGCCCGTAATCCCAGGCGGCACGCTGGCCGCCGTAGATCTCACTGCACGGGTAAACAAAGCCACGGCGCTTGCTCAGGCTGACGATGCTGTCGATCTTGTCGGCGGCCACGGTGCTCTCTTCATTACGACGGTGGGCGAAGCGAATGCTTCAGGTTACCGGCGGCCTTACCCCCCTAATCAAATCGGTTCCCGGTCGACCGCGCATCCACCGCACATCCACCGCGGATCCACCGCAGATCGGACGGCTAGTTGACAATCGTTTCCAGATTTGTTGAAAATGAGTGTCATGAACGTACGTCGCCTCATACCCACCGCCGCCGTCGCCTCCGTCACGGTCCTCGGCCTCACGGCCCTGTCCGCCTGCTCGTCCTCCGACGCCGCGGACAAGGACGGCGACGGCAAGCTGAACGTGACGGCGTCGTTCTACCCCATGCAGTACCTGGCCAAGGAGATCGGCGGCGACCACGTCTCCGTGGACACCCTGACCAAGCCGGGCGTCGAGCCGCACGACCTGGAGCTCAGCCCGAAGCAGACCGCCTCGCTCGGCGAATCGGACTTCATCCTCTACCTCAAGGGCATCCAGCCCGCCGTCGACGACGCCATCGGCCAGTCCGGCGTGAAGAACACCGTGGACGCCGCGGAGCTCACCGAGCTGGAGAAGCACGGCACCGGGGTCGGCCACGACCACGGCGGCGAGGAGCACTCCGAAGAAGAGCACTCCGAGGAAGAGCACGGCCACGACGAGGGCGAAGCCGGCACCGACCCGCACATCTGGCTCGACCCGGTGAAGTACGCCGAGGTCGCCGAGGGCGTCGGCAAGGCGATGGAGAAGGCCGACCCTGATCACGCGGCGGCGTACAAGAAGAACACGAAGGCCCTGGTCAAGAAGCTGGACGCCCTGAACACGAAGTTCGAGGACGGCCTGAAGAACACGAAGTCCAAGACCTTCATCACCACGCACTCCGCCTTCGGTTACCTCGCCGAGCGCTACGGCCTGGACCAGGAGGGCATCGCCGGCGTCGACCCCGAGTCGGACCCGAGCCCCGCCCGCATCAAGGAGCTCCAGGACATCGCGAAGAAGGACGACGTCTCCACGGTGTTCTTCGAGACCCTCGCCAGCGACAAGACCGCCAAGACGCTCGCCACCGACGCGAACCTCAAGACGGACGTCCTTGACCCCCTGGAGGGAATCACGGACAAGTCCAAGGGCGATGACTACGTAGGGGTCATGGAGTCCAACCTCGCCGCGCTGCAGAAGGCCCTCGGCGCGAAGTGAACGTAAGGCCAGAAGCATCGGAGGCGCATGCCATGGGAACCAGCACGGAAGCCACGGCAGACACGGAGTCAGCGGAGGCCGCGACCGGAGCGGACACCACCCCGCCCGTCATATCCGTGAGGGCGGCCACGGCCACCCTCGGCGCGCGCCCGGTGCTGCGCGGCATCGACCTCACCGTCAAGCGCGGTGAGGTCGTCGCCCTGCTCGGCGCGAACGGCTCGGGCAAGTCCACCGCCGTCCGCTCCGTGATCGGCCAAGTCCCCCTCACCGGCGGCGACATAAGCCTCTTCGGAACCCCCCTGAAGCGCTTCAGGCAGTGGGCCCGCATCGGCTACGTCCCGCAGCGCACGACGGCCGCGAGCGGCGTCCCCGCGACCATCCGCGAGGTCGTGTCGGCAGGCCGCCTCTCGCGTACGAAGCTGACGAAGCTGGGCTGGACGACGAAGGCGGACCGCGCGGCGGTCGACCGGGCGATCGGGCTCGTCGGCCTCGCCGACCGCGCCAAGGACTCCGTGAGCGCCCTCTCCGGCGGCCAGCACCAGCGCGTGCTCATCGCCCGCGCGCTCGCCTCCGAGCCCGAACTTCTGATCATGGACGAGCCCATGGCGGGCGTCGACCTGGCCAGCCAGGAGATCCTCGCGCAGACCCTGCGCGAGCAGGTCGCGGCCGGTACGACGGTCCTGCTCGTGCTGCACGAGCTCGGCGCGCTCGAGCCGCTGATCGACCGCGCGGTCGTCCTGCACGACGGCTGCGTGACCCACGACGGCCCGCCGCCCAAGGCCACCGGACAGCACGCGCTGCCCGGCCACGACCACGTACATCCGCACTCGGCCGACGAGTCGATCCGCACGGGACTGCTGACCTGATGATGGAAATCTTCCAGACCGAATTCATGCAGCGGGCGCTGATCGCCGCCGTCCTCGTCGGCATCACGGCCCCCGCCATCGGCATCTACCTCGTCCAGCGCCGCCAGGCCCTGATGGGCGACGGCATCGGCCACATCGCCATGACGGGCGTCGGCCTGGGCTTCCTGCTCAACTCCAGCCCCGTGTGGATGGCGACGCTGATCGCCGTCGTCGGCGCGGTGACCATGGAGCTGATCAGGGCGTACGGCAAGACGCGCGGCGACATCGCCCTCGCGATGCTCTTCTACGGCGGCATGGCGGGCGGTGTCCTGCTGATCAACCTCTCGGACACCGGCTCCAACGCGAACCTCTCCTCGTACCTCTTCGGCTCGCTCTCGACGGTCTCGGACTCCGACGTCACGGCGATCTGTCTGCTCGCGGCCTTTGTGGTCCTGGTCACGGTCGGCCTGCGCAAGCAGCTGTTCGCGGTGAGCCAGGACGAGGAGTTCGCGCGGGTCACGGGGCTTCCGGTGCGGGCGCTGAACCTGCTGATCGCGGTGACGGCGGCCGTGACGGTGACCGTCGCGATGCGCGTCGTGGGCCTGCTCCTGGTGAGCGCGCTGATGGTGGTGCCGGTCGCGGCGGCCCAGCAGATCACCCGCTCGTTCAAGGTGACGTTCATCCTGTCGGTGGTCATCGGCACCGCCGTGACGCTGTCCGGCACGGCCACGTCGTACTACCAGGACGTGCCGCCCGGAGCGACCATCGTCCTGATGGCGATCGGCGTCTTCGTCGTCCTGACGGCGCTCGCGACCCCTCTGGCCAGGCGCCGGGCACGGGCCGTGGCCGCCGCTGAGACGACCTGCACGGCGGACGTCTCCAAGGACCTCCCCGAGGCCCGGCGTCCGGCGGACGAGGTCACCGCCTGAGAGCGAGCTGGCACAATGGCCCCACGGGATATGACAGATGTGCGGGCGATCGTGCGAGTTTTCAGTTGAGGAGGCACCTGTGACAACGGCTGCGGGACCCCCGGTACGAGGCCGATCCACACGGCAGCGCGCCGCTGTGGCGGCGGCCCTGGGCGAGGTGGACGAGTTCCGCAGTGCGCAGGACCTGCACGACATGCTCAAGCACAAGGGCGATTCGGTGGGCCTGACCACGGTCTACAGGACGCTCCAGTCCCTCGCCGACGCCGGCGAGGTCGACGTTCTGCGCACGGACGAGGGCGAGTCGGTCTACCGCCGCTGCTCCACCGGCGACCACCACCATCACCTGGTCTGCCGGGTGTGCGGCAAGGCGGTCGAGGTCGAGGGCCCGGCGGTCGAGAAGTGGGCCGAGGCCATCGCATCGGAGCACGGGTACGTGAACGTGGCGCACACCGTGGAGATCTTCGGGACCTGCGCGGAGTGCGCGAGCAAGTAGCCATGCGTAAGTGAGGGCCCCCACCGTCGCGCTGACGGTGGGGGCCCCTCACGTACGTACGCATGACCAACTGTCTAGCTGTCTAGCCGTCTAACTGTCGGCGATCTGCTGCTCGTTCGGGATCGCCCCGCCGAAGCGGCGGTCGCGTGACGCGTATTCGAGGCAGGCGCGCCACAGGTCGCGGCGGTCGAAGTCCGGCCACAGCACGTCCTGGAAGACCATCTCGGCGTAAGCGCTCTGCCAGAGAAGGTAGTTGGAGGTGCGCTGCTCGCCGCTCGGGCGCAGGAAGAGGTCTACGTCCGGCATGTCCGAGTAGTACAGGTACTTCGCGAAGGTCTTCTCGCTGACCTTGGAGGGATCGAGCCGCCCCGCCTTCACGTCCTCGGCGAGCGCCTGTGCGGCGTCCGCGATCTCCGCGCGGCCGCCGTAGTTCATGCAGAAATACAGGGTGAGCTTGTCGTTGCCCTTGGTCTGCTCCTGGGAGATCTCCAGCTCCCTGGCGACCGACTTCCACAGCTTGGGCATCCGGCCCACCCAGCGCACCCGGATACCGAGTTCGTCCAACTGGTCGCGGGTCTTGCGGATGAAGTCGCGGTTGAAGTTCATCAGGAACTTCACCTCGTCCGGAGAACGCTTCCAGTTCTCGGTGGAGAAGGCGTAGAGCGAGATCGCCCCGACGCCCATCTCGATGCCGCCCTGCAGCACGTCGAGGACGCGCTCGGCACCGACCTTGTGCCCCTCGGTGCGCGGCAGACCGCGGTCCTTCGCCCAACGTCCGTTGCCGTCCATGACGATCGCCACGTGCTTGGGCACCAACTCACCGGGGATCTTCGGCGGTGTGGCGCCCGAGGGGTGCGGCTCGGGGACCTGGTACTCACGGCGGGACCGTCCGAGGATTCCGCGTCGTGCCATGGGGGGCTCTCTCCTACCTAGCAGTTCTCTGTACGCGACGTGCTGACGTGCTGACGCGCTTACATGCTTACGTGGTTTTCTCGACGTACCGCAACGAGCGGAGCCCGCGCTCCAAGTGCCAGTGCAGATAGGCGGAAACAAGCCCGCTGCCCTCCCTGACATGCCGCGCCTCGCACGCGTCCGCCGTCTCCCAGTCTCCGGTGAGCAGCGCGCCGAGCAGGCCGAGGGCTTCCATCGAGGGTACGACGCTGCCGGGCACCCGGCAGTCGACGCAGACGGAGCCGCCGGCGGCCACGGAGAAGAACCGGTTCGGACCGGGCATTCCGCACTTCGCGCAGGAACTGAAACTGGGCGCGTAACCATTCACGGCGAGGGAGCGGAGAAGAAACGCGTCGAGGATGAGATGCGGCTCGTGCTCGCCGTTGGCGAGGGTCCGAAGCCCGCCCACGAGCAGCAGATACTGCTGCACGGCGGGCTCGCCCTCATGGTCCGTGAAGCGCTCGGCGGTCTCGAGCATGGCGGTCCCTGCGGTGTACCGCGCATAGTCGGTGACGATTCCGCCACCGTACGGAGCGATGGTCTCACTCTGTGTGCACAACGGCAGCCCGCGGCCGATGAGTTCACTGCCGCGCGCGAAGAACTGCACGTCGACGTGGGAGAAGGGTTCGAGCCTCGCCCCGAACTTGGACTTCGTGCGCCGCACGCCGCGGGCGACGGCACGGACCCGGCCGTGGTTGCGGGTGAGCAGCGTGATGATCCGGTCCGCCTCACCCAGCTTCTGGGTGCGCAGCACGACGCCGTCATCACGGAACAGACTCATGGGCCCATTCTCGCGTACGGGGCCGACAGTCGTGGCCGGGGTGCCCGATCCCCCTACTGTCGGCTGATCGCCCGTGTGACGCCCGCCGCGATGGTCGTCGCCAGGGTCCAGCCCATGACGATCAAGGCGTACGAGAGCGACTGGTACACGCCCTGTGCGGCATACGCCTGCTCCTGGCCGAACCCGACGATGGGGAGCAGCAGGTCGAGCGTGTAGAAGACCGGGTCGAAGTCGGGTGCCTCGTCCGGCTTCAGCGCTCGGGGCTGTCGCACCGCGTACGTCACGGAACCCACCAGGAGCAGCGAGAGCAGCCACAGGGCGGCGCGGCCCGGACGGAAGCCGTAGCCGACAGTGGCGTCCTGAAGGTGGCCCCACGCCCTCGCGTGGAACGGCAGCGTCGTGCGGTGGCGGCGCAGTTTGGCGAGCTGGACAGTACGGGCCGCCGCGTCGTCGCCGATACTGCGATAGGCGACGGCAAGCTGCTCGTACGCGTACGGGACGTGGCCGTCGGTGTCCCGTTCCAGGACCTGGAGCCAGCGCTCGGCAGGCTCGTGCGGGCCGAATCTGCCGTACGTCAGGCCGTCCAGGCGTACGCGGTCCGGCCAGGTCTCCGGGGCTATGTACAGGAGGCCGAGTTGGCCGCCGCGCAGGGCGATGGCGCCCTCGACGGGTGGGGCCCCGTGCAGCCACAGCGCACCCCCCACAACGCCACTGGCTCGCAGGGCCACGCCGCCCGGGTTGGAGAGGCGGGCAGACCCGAAGTTGAGCTGGCCGGGGATGCGGGCACCGGCCAGGTTGACCCGACCGTGCGCGGTGAGGCGCATGGCGTGCAGATCGGTCCCGACGCTGAGGTTGGACGCGTGCAGGGCCGTGCCGCCCGGATTACTGAGGACCGCGTCGTCGAGCGTGATGCTCCCGGCGACGACGGCGCCCGCGAGGCGGACAAGGCCGTGCGCGGTGAAGCCCCCGCCGGCCTGGAGCTCGTCGTCGATGGTGACGCGGTTGAGCGCGAGTACGGGCTCGGTGAGCTCCGCACCGGCCTCGCCGAGTTCCGCCCCGTCGAGGAAGACCGCCCCGGAGATTCTCGCGCCGCCGAGCCGGACGGGCCCCCGGACGCGGCACCCGGTCATCCGCAGCGAGCCGTCGATCCGCAGCGTGTTGCCGTGCAGGCCCGGCAGTACGGACCAGCCCAGGTTCAGCTGCCGCAGCCGCGCCCCGTACAGGTCCGGCCACTCGTCGAAGAAGCAGGCCCACAAGTGGATCGCGCTCGCGACATCGGCGTACAGGAGGTCGAGCGTCCCGCTGATACGGGCTCCGCAGACCCGCAGGACCGGGGTCTGCCCCTCCAGGCGGGGTCCGTCGAGGAGCAGCGCCTGGAGTACCTCGGCCCGTACGGTCCGCTCGGCGCCCCAGTCCGCGCCATGGTCCGCGGCCTCCCTGGGTCGCTCCCGGAAGTCGACGGTCCGCCCGCACGGAAACGCCTCCCAGACGCGCCGCTCGGCGGGTGTCAGCTCGTTGATCTCCATCGGCGCGACAATGACGCGGGGCATTGGAGGTGTCAACTGTCATTCCTCGTAGGCTCGTTGTCCCGCGCCCCCTGGACGAACTACCCACACCTGTCAAAATGCCCGCATGAAGAGTGAGCTGTTCTCCACGGAGCACATGGCGCAGCAGTCCGTCGTCCCCGGGATGACCCTGCAGAACGCCAAGTCCATCAAGTACGCGGTCAACGGCGAGATGCACGCACGGCAGGGCGCGATGATCGCCTACCGCGGCGACCTGCAGTTCGAGCGCAAGGGCCAGGGTGTGGGCGGCATGCTCAAGCGGGCGATGACCGGTGAGGGTCTCCCGCTCATGGCGGTGCGCGGGCAGGGCGAGGCGTGGTTCGCGCACGAGGCGCAGAACTGCTTCATCGTCGACATCGAGCCGGGCGACGTCCTGACCGTCAACGGCCGCAACGTCCTGTGCTTCGACGCGACGCTCTCGTACGAGATCAAGACGGTGAAGGGCGCGGGCGTCACGGGCGGCGGCCTGTTCAACAGCGTCTTCACGGGGGCCGGGCAGCTCGGCCTGGTCTGCGACGGCAACCCGCTGGTGATCCCGGTGTCGCCGCAGCAGCCGGTGTACGTCGACACGGACGCGGTGGTCGGCTGGACGGCGAACCTGGACACCACGCTGCACCGCTCGCAGTCCGTCGGCTCGATGATCAGGGGCGGTTCCGGCGAGGCGGTGCAGCTGATGCTGCGCGGTGAGGGGTACGTCATCGTGCGGCCGAGCGAGCTGACGCCGTCGAAGCCGCAGCAGCACTAGCCCTGGCGGCGGGCGGTCCTGGCCTGGTCGGGGTGGCTGATCGCTTCCCAGGGGGCGAGGTTCCAGGGGCTCGTCCGGTTCGCCGGGTCCAGGAGCGCCTGGAGGTGGGCGTCGGAGGCGGCCTGGGGCGCGGGGAAGTTCTGGTCATCGGTGCCCCTGAGGCTGTCCTGCCAGACCTGCCTGCCGAGGAGGTAGTGGTCGGCGTACTCCTTCCATGAGGCGTACGTCCCGGCCACCGTGGGCACCACGTTCTTCAGCCGGTTCCAGGTGTCGGCCTCGCTCAGCATCCCGCAGGCGAAGCCGCGCCGTGAGATGTCCACGTAGAGCGCGATGTCCCAGGCCAGCGGTGCGACGCCGGTGCGCCGCCGGGCCATGGCGCGATAGCCGGTGCTCGCGAGCCCGCCCAGGCGCCCGAGCAGCTGCTCGGGCGCGGTGATTTCCCACTGATCGGCCAGCCACTTCTCGGCCTTGCCGTCGTCGACGCGGGTGAACGGATACAGGGTCGTCCGGGATGCGTCCTTGTCCCGGCTGACCGGCGCGCTCAGCGACACCATCCACAGCTGGTGCATGGTGAGCGGTGTCGGGTACTTGGACTCGACCCTCGGCTTGCTCCATTTCCATATGGCCATGCGCCCGCACCTTACGTCACGGGACTTCACCCCGACTTCGTGCGTTCGCATAGGCGGTCGCGGCGCGGAGCCGCTCCGAGTCGGTGGCGGTCCTGAGCGCGTCCGGCGCGCAGTCCCACTCCCGCCCGCCGCCGAAGGGGCGCAGCTGGATGTACGGGCCTTCGTGGCCCATGACCCTGCCCACCTGTCCGGTGCGGGTGTCCACGGCGTAGGCGCCGATGGGGAGGTACAGGTTCATGCCGGCCCTCCGCGCTCGCCGCCCCATTCGATGAGCGGGCAGGGGGCTTCACGGAACCAAGATGTGGGGTCGATCCGCGATGACGGCAGAATAATTCCGGCCCGCGCGAGTGCGGCACGCAATTCCTTCACGGTCTCCTCCGCTTCTTCGACGCATAGCGTCGAGTACATCGAGTACGCCTTAGCTTTCAGCCATGACGTGGCTCCCCTTTCCCATCGGATTTCACGCTTCACGCCTCGATGGTGACGGGTCCGGCCTACACTCGGCAGGAGTCTGTGCTCTTCAACTGCGGGTCAGCGGCGGACGGTTGGCCGTGGCCAATGGTTCGCGGAAACATCGGCCACTTCGAACAGACCATTCGGAAACCGCGGTCGGGTGTTGCGCAGTGGCCCGATGAGAGGCCCCGCAATCCTGGAACCCTGCAGCCCTGCAGCCCTGAAATCCGACGGTATTTTCGAGCGAATGCGGCGAAACTGAACTACGACAGGCGGTACGCGGATTACTTCGCGGCGGTGGTGGAGCGTGAGTCAACGAGCTTGAGTCAAGGAGCTTGAGTCCCTGGCGACGCGAATCTGAGAGTTGGTCAGAGCCCAAGTCCCTCCCTGCGGTACCGAACCTCGACGCCGCCGCCCGCGCCGCTCACCTCACTCACCACCACGAACCCCGCACGGGCCAGCACGGCCCGGGACCCCGCGTTCCCCGCATCTGTAGCCGCCCGCAGGGCAGTGAGACCGTACTCAGCGGCAGCGACCCCGCACACCTGCCGTACGGCACGCGTGGCGAGGCCGCGGCCCCCCGCGCTCTCGGCGATGCGATAGCCGAGTTCGGCTTCTCCACCCGCCACGTCGACGAGGTTGACCCGCCCGAGCACCGCGCCCGTACCGTCGACGATCACGTGGAAGTGACAGGTCCCGGCGGCCTGTTCGGCGAGCAGGGCCTCGTGTCGCGCGTCGAACTCGGCGAAGTAGGCGTCGCCACGGTCGGGGACGGACTTCGCGAAGTAGTCGCGGTTCTCAAGCTCGAAGGCGAGCAGGGCTGGGGCGTGGTCGGAGCGGAGACGCTGCAGTTCGGGCATGGCGGAACGCTAACTCCGCTGTCCGTGCGGCCGCACGGGAAAATACTGGCGCGGGGTCAGCCCCACGATGCGGTGGAACGCGGCGACGAAAGAGCTGGCCGAGGCGTAGCCGACCCGCGAGGCCACCGCTTCGATCGTCATGCCGCCGGCCAGCATCGGCATCGCGGCCTGCATCCGAAGCCGCTCGCGCCACTGGCCGAACGCCAGGCCGGTCTCGGCGGAGAAGAGCCGGGCGAGGGTGCGAGCACTGGCTCCGACGGCCCGGCCCCAGGCCTCCAGAGGGCGCCCGTCGGAGGGATCGGCTGCGAGAGCCTCCGCCACCTCCCTCGCGCGCGGGTCCTTCGGTTCGGTCACGGAGATGCTCGTCACCGGGACGGGGTGGAGCACGTCGAGGAGCACTCGCTCCGCGCGGGATCGCGCGTCCAGGGCGAGGTCGGTGCGGAGCAGGTGGTCGATCAGGGCGCGCAGGAGGGGGCCCACGGCGAGGACGGTCGGTTCGGTCCAGGCGGCGGATTCGGGGCAGCGCGCCGGATCGACGTACGGGCTGCGCATCACGGTGTCGCCCTCGGCCTCGGTCGCGTGGGGCAGGCCGGCGGGGATCCACAGGGCGAGGGAAGGGGGCAGCAACCAGGAGCCGGAGTCCGTCCTGATGCGCAGCAACCCCTTTGCGGACCAGGCGAGTTGATGCACGGGGTGCTGATGCGTGGCGAACTTCACGCCGCGCGGCATCGTGAAGTCGCCGACGAAGACGGCGGTCAGCGCCGCATAGGGGTGTCCGGTCTGCGACATGGGACGGCAGCCTAGCCCGTGGCGGACACGGAAGGGCCGGATCTAGCGTCGCCGGTATGCCGATGAACCGAGCACATCGCAAGCTGTGCAGTTCCCAGAAGTGGGCGCAGGCGGTCAAGGACCGCCTGCTGCCCTGGGCCCTCGAAGACGTCGAACTGGGCGACGAAGTCCTGGAGATCGGACCGGGCTACGGCGCCAACCTGCGCGTACTGGTGGACCGGGTCCCCAGCCTCACGGCGGTGGAGATCGACGGCGACACGGTCCGCCTCCTGGAGCGCGAGTGGGGCGACCGCGCCCGCATCCTGCACGCGGACGGCTCCGACATGCCGCTACCGGACGCGGCCTATTCGGCGGTGGTCTGCTTCACGATGCTGCACCACGTCCCTACCGACGCGCTCCAGGACCGCATCTTCGCAGAGGCGTTCCGCGTGCTGCGGCCGGGCGGCGTCTTCGCGGGCAGCGACAGCCAACCGAACCTCCGCTTCCGCCTGCTGCACTTCCGCGACACGATGAACACCCTGCCCCCGGCCGAACTCCCGCCCCGCCTGGCCGCAGCCGGCTTCAAGGACCCGTTCGTGGACCGGCATCCGGAGAGCGGAGGACTACGATTCCGGGCACGAAAGCCAGCGGCCGGTTGAGGGCGACCGATTGAGCCATCCACCGGAACGCCGATATATGAGGGGAGTCAGTCGCGGAGCACCTCCACCGAGTAGTCCCTGTGGTCCATCCGCACATGGAACCGCTCCCCCGCCGCCGTCACCCGGGTCCGCGCCTGCACGCCCTCCTGGAGGCCCGGCAGGACCGGGGTCACGCCGGACTCCGCTCGCACCCGGTCGAGGAGTTCCCGCATCTCCTTCGGGGCGGGGCGTGTGCCCAGGTACCAGGCCGTGCCCTCGCCGTACGCGTGGCGGGTCACCGCGGGGGTGCCGTCGGGGAACGTGGTCACGGCCTCCGCGCCCTCCAGGTGGATCTCCTCCGACCAGGTGCCGTCGGGGCCAGGGTCGAACTCCTCCGCCCTGAGGCCGAGGAGTTCGCGGAAGGGGGCCGGGTAGCCGCCGAGGTGGACGCGGTCGTGTTCGTCCACGATCCCGGAGAAGTACGACATGACCAGGGTGCCGCCCTCCCGTACGTATGACGAAATTCGTTCCGCTGTTTCGTTCGTCACCGAGTAGAGGTTGGGGATCAGGAGCAAGCGGTACTCGGTCAGGTCCGCGTCCACGGACACCACGTCGCACGCCACCGACGCGTCGTACAGCGGCTTGTGGTGGGCCAGGGCCGCGTCCAGGAGCGTCACGTCCTTGCTCGGGTGCGCGTCCAGTTCCAGGGCCCACCAGCTCGGCCAGTCCAGGAGCAGCGCCGCGTCCGCCCGCGAGGGGTGGGAGCCCAGCAGCTCGGGGTATCGCGCCAGTTCCGCGCCCAGTTCCCGTACCTCCCTGAAGATCCGCGTCTCCCGGCCCCCGTGCGGCACCATCGCCGAGTGGAACTTCTCCGCTCCCCCGCGCGACTGCCGCCACTGGAAGAACAGCACCGAGTCCGCGCCGTGCGCCACCGCCTGCCAGCTGTCCAGGCGCATGCGGCCCGGGGGCTTCCTGCCGTTGCGCTCGCGCCAGTTGACCGCGCCCGGCGCCTGTTCGAGGAGCAGCCACGGTTGGCCGCCCTTCAGGCCTCGCATGACGTCGTACGAGAAGGCCGTTCGGTGGAGGGAGGACGCATCGTGCGGGTCCGGGTACGAGTCGTACGACACCACGTCCAGGTGCGGGGCCCACGCGTGCAGGTCCAGCGTCTTCGCTATCGGGACGAAGTTCGTCGTCACCGGTACGTGCGGTGTGATGCGGGTCAGGACCTCCTTCTCCGCCAAGTAGCACGCCAGGAGCTCGTCCGAGGAGAAGCGCCAGTAGTCCAGCTGCTGGGCCGGGTTGCGGAACGATGGGGCCTTGCGGGGGGTGTGGATCTCCTCGAACGTGCCGTAGCGCTGGGACCAGAAGTCTGTCGACCAGGCGTCGTTCAGCGCCGTCACCGTCCCGTAGCGCTCGCGCAGCCACGCGCGGAACGCCGCCGTCGACACCTCGCAGTGGCAGTGGCGTGAGATGTGGCAGCCGTATTCGTTGCCGATGTGCCAGAGGGCGAGGGCGGGGTGCGTGCCGTAGCGCGTGGCCAGGCGTTCGGCGAGGCGGATCGAGTAGCGGCGGTAGACCGGGCTCGACGGGCACCAGTGCTGGCGGGAGCCGGGGTGCAGGCGGACGCCGTCCTCCGTCACCGGGAGGGTCCCCGGGTGCAGGCGCGTCAGCCACGGCGGCGGGGACGCCGTCATCGTGGCGAGGCTGACCGCGACGCCCGCCTCCGCGAGACGGTCCATGTGGCCGTCCAGCCAGGCGAAGTCGTACGTGCCGGGGGCGGGCTCCGTCTTCGCCCAGGAGAAGATCCCGAGCGTCACGAGGTTCACGCCCGCCTCGCGCATCAGCTCGGAGTCCTCGGCGTGGACGTCCGGGCCCCACTGCTCGGGGTTGTAGTCACCGCCGTATCCCAGCGACGGCACTCGGTCATAGAAGTGACCCAGTCTTGTTCCGCTTCCCTCGCTCATCCCGCGTCCCTCGCTCATCCCACGCCCCTCGACTCCTGGCCCGACCGCGCCTCGATCCCCCGGAAGTGATCCGCCATCGCCCGCTGAGCCCGCTCCACGTCCCGCGCCCGCAGCGCCGTCACGATGTCCCGATGCCTGCGCACCGTCACGTCCGGCGCCGGATCGCGGGCCCATCCCCGCACCCCCGCCACCCGGTTGAAGACGTTCCAGAACGCGCCGAGCAGCTGCGGCACCAGCTCGTTGCCCAACGAGCGGTAGAGCGTCTCGTGGAACTCGCGGTCCAGCTCGGGGAAGGCCGCGCCCGTATCCGCCGCCTCCTCCATCTTCCGGACAAGCGCCTCCAGTTGGCACAGCTCCTCGTCCGTGAGCAGCACCGCCACCCGGCGCACCAGACCCTCTTCAAGCACCTCCCGCACCTGAAGGATCTCCGCCAGCGCATGCGTGTCGTCCGCCAGTTGCACCAACGTACGGAAGGTGAGGCCGTCGGCAAGCGGTGTCAGCGACGCCTGCCCCACATACGTCCCGTAGCCGTGTCTGATCTCCACTATGTCCAGGGCCTGGAGCGCCTTGAGCGCCTCGCGCACCGAGTTCCTGCTGACCCCCAGCTCTTCCATCAGCTCGGCCTCGGTGGGCAGCAGAGCGCCCGGCCGAAGCCTTCTGTCGAGGATCAACTGCATGACTGAGCGCTGGACTTGACTGCCCACACGCCGTTCGCGGACTGGCTCCTGAGGCATGCGGCACATCGTAGGCACGGATGACATCCCACGTCCCACCTCCGGACCAACATCGTTCAGGACGACCCGGATTCAGATCCGTGCGCGATCTCTTGACCGGCCATCGCGGCGCTCTTATGGTCGCCACGCCACCACGACGTAGGACGTGGGATCTCTCAAGGGAGCAAGGGGAGACACAGTGAGCGATCAGAAGACCAGCATCGGCTCCACCGGACCCGCAACGGACGGACCCGCACCGGGCCGCCGGTCCTTCCTCAAATACACCGGTGCGCTGGGCGCGGCCGCCGCCATCACCACCACGCTCTCCGCCTGCTCGTCGGGACCCGAGTCCACGAACGACGCCGGAGGAGGCGGCGGGAAGGGCGGCGACTCCACCCTCACCGCCGTCATCGGCTATGGGAACGACGGCAGTTGGGACCCGACGCAGACCGCGTCCGCCTTCGCGATGGCCGGCAACGAGCACATCTACGAGGGCCTGCTCAACACCGATCCCATCACCCGCGAGCCGTACCCCGCGCTCGCGACGGAGGTCCCCACCGACGACAAGGCGACCACCTGGAAGTTCACGCTGCGGCCCGGCGCCAAGTGGCACGACGGGAAGCCCGTCACCGCCGACGACGTGGTCTTCGTCTTCGACCGCATCCTGGACCCCAAGACGCAGACCCTGGCCAAGGGCTTCTTCGAGAGCTGGCTGAAGGAGGTCAAGAAGGTCGACGCGACCTCCGTCGAGTTCGTCCTGAAGTTCCCGTTCCCGGACGGCCTTGCCCGGCTCTCCCTCGCCAAGATCATGCCGAAGCACGTCTTCTCCAAGCCCGGGGCCTGGGACGACGCGACCAAGGGCAAGGCGGTGGGCTCGGGCCCGTACAAGCAGGCGTCGCACGCCCCGAAGTCCAACACCACCTTCGAGGCCTTCGACGACTACAACGGCCCGCGCAAGGCCGCCTTCAAGAAGATGAACTGGCTGACCATCGTGGACGCCGCCCCCCGCGTCGCGAAGATCTCCGGCGGCAGCGCGGACTCGGAGATCGCGGACAACATCCCGTACGCCAACATCGAGCAGCTCAAGAAGGGCGGGCTCAGCGTCGAGGGCGGGGCGGGGATGAACAACCTGTTCCTGATGTTCAACACCGCGCACAAGCCGTTCGACGACGTACGCGTGCGCCAGGCCCTGCACTACGCCATCGACACCGAGAAGATGATCCAGGTCGCGCTCAAGGGCCACGGCAAGGCGTCGACCTCGTTCCTCAACGAGTCCAACCCCGCCTACCGCCCGGCGAAGACGGTCTACGCGTACGACCCCGAGAAGGCGAAGAAGCTCCTGAAGGAAGCCGGGGTCAAGGATCTGTCGATCAACCTCATGGCGGTGAACGTGAGTTGGATCGTCGACTGTCTGCCGACCATCAAGGCCTCGTGGGACGCGATCGGCGTCAAGACGACGCTCGACCCGCAGGAGACCACGGCCGTCTTCACCAAGATGGACCAGAAGAAGGACTACCAGATCGTCGCGGCGGCATCGAACCCCAACCAGTTCGGCATCGACCCCGACCTGATCATGCATTACAACTACGGGCCCGAGAACCTGTGGATGGGCTATGCCCGCTGGGCGGGCAACTCCACCGCCAAGAAGCTCTTCAAGGACATGGACCAGGCGACGCGCGAGCCCGACGCGACCAAGAAGAAGGCCATGGTCCAGGACTACATCGACACCGTCGCCGAGCAGGCGGTGATCTACCCCGTCGTCCACAACGAGCTGATGACCGCCTGGGACCCGAAGAAGCTCACCGGCATCAAGGCCCAGCCCTATCCCGGCATCAATCTCCTCCAGGCCAAGTGGGCCGACTAGCCCTGACGGGAAGCAACCAGCCCTTCCAGCACAACCGTTGGGAGTAGTACGACGTGACCGCGATCGTCAGAATCCTGGCCCGCCGCCTCGCCCTGCTCGTCCCGCTGCTGCTCGGCATCGTCCTGTTCGTCTTCCTCGTGATGCGGTTCTCGGACGTCGATCCGGCGTCGGCGTTCTTCCAGGGCGCCAATCCGACCGAGGAGCAGCTGCAGCAGTTCCGCGAGGAGAACGGCCTGCTCGATCCGCTGCCGGTGCGCTACGTCGCGTTCGTCGGCGATCTGCTCCAGGGCGACATGGGCATCAGCGTGCTCACCCGCTCACCGGTGGTGGACCAGGTCACCACCGCGCTTCCGCTCACCGTGCAGCTGACCTTCATGGGGCTCGGCATCGCGGTGGTGATCTCGCTCCTTCTCGGCGTGACCGCCGCGATCTACCGCGACCGGCTGCCCGACCAGCTCATCCGCGTCATCTCGCTGACCGGTGTGGCGGCGCCCGGCTTCTGGCTGGCGCTGCTCATGATCCAGTACCTGGCGGTGGAAGCGGGCTGGTTCCCGACCGGCGGATACGTCAACCCCGGTGATTCCTTCACCGGTTGGCTCAAGACGATGACGCTCCCCGCCTTCGCGCTCTCGCTGCCCGTGGCCGCCGGGCTGACCCGCATCATCCGTACGGCTGTGGTCGAGGAGCTGGACAAGGACTACGTACGGACGGCGATCGGCAGCGGCCTGCCGCCGGTCGTGGTCGTCGGCCGCAACGTCCTGCGCAACGCCCTCATCAATCCGCTGACCGTGCTCGGCCTGCGCGTGGGCTATCTGCTCGGCGGCGCGGTCGTCATCGAGACGATCTTCTCGCTGCCCGGGATGGGGAAGCTGATGATCGACGCCGTGAAGAACGGCGACCCGGCCGTCGTGCAGGGGGTCGTCATCACGACGGCCGTCGGGTTCGTGGTCGTGAACCTGGTCCTCGACATCCTCCACCTGCTGGTCAATCCGCGCCTGAGGGGGACCGCCTGATGATCATGTCGCGCAAGGCTCTGACCGAGCGGCTCTCGCAGCCCGGCATCCGGCTGCGCTCCCTGCGCAGGCTGCCGGTCCTCTCACGGATCGCGGTGGCGGTCGTCGGCGTGGTCGTGCTCGTGGCACTCTTCGCGCCGCTGATCGCCCCGCACGACCCGCTCGACCAGCAGCCGCAGGTCGACGGCACCGGACACCCGTCCGGTGACCACTGGATGGGGCAGGACAGCCTCGGCCGGGACATCCTCAGCAGGCTGATGTACGGGGCCCGCTGGTCCCTGGCGATCGGGCTCGGGGCGACGCTGCTTGCCCTGATCGTCGGCGCCGTGCTCGGCGCTGTCGCGGCGACCTCGCGCAAGGCGGTCGACGAGACGCTGATGCGGTGCCTTGACATCGTCATGGCCTTCCCCGGGATCGCGCTCGCCGCCGTGCTCGTGGCGGTCTTCGGAGGCGGCATCCTCGTCCTGATCTGCGCCATCGCGTTCCTGTTCACCCCGCCGATCGCACGGGTCGTACGCGCGAACGTGATGGATCAGTACGGCGAGGACTATGTCGTCGCCGAACGCATCGTCGGCGCCCGCACCCCACACATCCTCATCAAGCACGTGGCCATCAACTGCGCCGCGCCGATCCTGGTGTTCTGCACGGTGCAGGTCGCCGAGGCCATCGTCTTCGAGGCCTCGCTGTCCTTCATCGGCGCGGGCGTGCGCCCGCCGGACCCCTCCTGGGGCAGCGTCATCGCCGACGGCAAGAACATGGTGCTGCTCGGCGGCTGGTGGGCCACGGTCTTCCCGGGCCTCCTGATGCTGATCACGGTCCTCGCCCTGAACATCCTCTCCGAGGGCGTATCGGACGCGTGGGCGGCGCCCGCGACGCGCGACGTGCCGGGCGCGGCCCGCAAGGAGGACCGCATCGAGGCTCCCGAGCCGGGCAGCGGCAAGGTCCTGGAGCTGCCGGGCCTGACCGAGGCCGCCCAGCGCCTGCGCTCACGCGCACGGCCACTGCCGGAGGGGCCTGCGGTGCTCACCGTCTCCGATCTCGCGATCGGCTTCGACGCCCGCCACGGCGGGGTGGACATCGTGGACGGCATCAGCTTCCACGTACGGCCGGGTGAAGTCCTCGGCCTGGTCGGCGAGTCGGGCTGCGGCAAGTCGCTCACCGCACTGACCGTGATGGGCCTGGAGCCGAAGGGCGCGCGAGTCAGCGGCCAAGTCACGTTCAACGGCGAGCAGTTGCTCGGCATGCCGATGCGCATCCGCAGGCGGCTGCTCGGCCACGACATGGCGATGATCTACCAGGACGCACTGTCGTCCCTCAACCCCGCGATGACGGTCCGGTCCCAGCTCAAACAGGTCGTACGAAGGGGAGGCCGCCGCACATCGGTCGAACTCCTCGAACTGGTCGGCCTGGACCCGGACCGCACCCTGCGCAGCTATCCGCACGAACTCTCCGGCGGCCAGCGGCAGCGCGTCCTGATCGCGATGGCGCTCTCCCGCGACCCGAAACTGATCGTCGCGGACGAGCCGACGACGGCCCTGGACGTCACGGTCCAGGCCCAGGTGATCCAACTCCTCCTGCGCCTGCGCGAGGAGCTCGGCTTCGCCCTGATCCTCGTCTCGCACGACCTGGCCCTCGTCGCGGACGTCACCGACCGGGTGGTGGTGATGTACGGAGGCCAGATCGTCGAGACGGGCGTGACGGCGGACCTCGTCGAGGCGCCCTCGCACCACTACACGCGCGGCCTGCTCGGCTCGGTGCTCTCGCTCGAATCGGCGGCGGAACGCCTGACCCAGATCAAGGGCGTCGTCCCCTCGCCCGCCGACTTCCCCGCGGGCTGCCGGTTCGCCGACCGGTGCCCCCTCGCGAGCGAGGTCTGCCGCACGACGGCACCTCAACTCACCGGCGGGGCACGGCATTCCATCGCCTGCCACCACCCGGCGGAACAGCCGCCGGGCGTGCCGCGGCCCAGAGGAAGCGAGGCCCTCAAGTGACCGCAGAAGACCCGACCCCCGAAGCCCCGGCCACCGCAGACATGGCCGCAGAAGACCCGACCCCCGAAGACCTGATCACCCTCTCCGACGCGCACGTGGTGCACCGGGCGCGCTCGGGCGGACTGCTCTCACGCGACCGCGTGTACGCCCTGACCGGCGCCGATCTGACCATCGCGCCCGGCGAGACGGTGGGCGTCGTGGGCGAGTCGGGCTGCGGCAAGTCGACGCTCGCGAAGGTGCTCGTGGGGGTGCAGCGGCCCACGGCGGGCACGGTGTCCTTCCGGGGGCGTGACCTGTGGACGATGAAGCCCGCCGAGCGCCGGACCGCGATCGGCCGGAACACCGCCATGATCTTCCAGGACCCCTCGACCGCCCTGAACCGCAGACTGACGGTACGGCAGATCCTCCGGGACCCACTGGATGTCCACAGGATGGGGACACCCGCCCAACGCCACGAACGCGTACGGGAGTTGATGTCACTGGTCGGCCTCCCCAAGGTCCTCGCGGACGGCCTGCCCGGACAACTCTCCGGCGGTCAGCGCCAGCGCGTGGCGATTGCCCGCGCCCTGGCCCTCGAACCGGAGCTGGTGGTGGCGGACGAGCCGACGAGCGCGCTCGACGTCTCCGTACGCGCCCAGATCCTCAACCTCCTCCTGGACCTGAAGGAGCGGCTCGGCCTTGCCCTGGTCTTCGTGTCGCACGACATCCAGACGGTGCGGAGGATGAGCGACCGGGTCATCACCATGTACCTGGGCAGGATCGTGGAGGAATCGCCGGCGGAGGAGATCCTGGACAGAGCCCGCCACCCGTACACACGGGCCCTCTTCTCGGCGACGCCCGGCCTCCTGGACCCCATCGACCCG
The DNA here is from genome assembly GCF_039533825.1 of Streptomyces rectiviolaceus. Classification (NCBI taxonomy): domain Bacteria; kingdom Bacillati; phylum Actinomycetota; class Actinomycetes; order Kitasatosporales; family Streptomycetaceae; genus Streptomyces; species Streptomyces rectiviolaceus. The sequence continues at coordinate 65,693 of NZ_BAAAUG010000148.1, read as the reverse complement.
ATCCCGCTCGTCGGCCCGGTGCCGTCGGCCACGCGACCGCCGAGCGGATGCCCCTTCCGTACGCGGTGCTGGAAGGCGGACGACGCCTGCGCCGCCACCATGCCGGACTTCGCATCGACCGAGGGGTCCGGGCACCGCTACCGCTGCCACCACCCCGTGCGGGACGGCCAGTCCACGCACGAGCTAGTGATCCAGTCCGCCGCCACGGACGCGAGCCCCAGGGAGACTCCATGACCATGCCCACCCCGCTGACCGGTGTCGTTCCGCCCGTCTGCACTCCCCTGACACCGGACCACGAGGTGGACACGGCGTCCTTGACGAGGCTGGTCGATCATCTCGTCGGGGGTGGCGTGGACGGTCTCTTCGTCCTCGGCTCTTCGTCGGAGGCGGCGTACCTGACGGATGCTCAGCGGGGGGTCGTGATCGACACCGTGGTGGGGCATGTCGGGGGCCAACTCCCGGTCCTGGCAGGGGTGATCGACATGGCTACGCCAAGGGTTCTGGATCACGTCCGGTCGGTTACGGATGCGGGGGCGGACGGGGTGGTGGCGACGGCTCCCTTCTACACGCGCACGCATCCGGCGGAGGTGGCCCGCCACTTCCGCCTGGTGGCGGCGGGGTCGCCGGTGCCGGTCTTCGCGTACGACCTTCCGGTGGCGGTCCACTCCAAGCTGGGCGCGGAGTTGGTTCTGGAGCTGGCTTCGGAGGGGGTGCTTGCCGGGCTGAAGGACTCCAGCGGGGAGGAGGGGAACTTCCGGGAGGTGGTGCTGGGGGCGCGGCTGCGTCCTGATGTGACGGGATTCAGCGTGCTGACGGGGTCGGAGACGACGGTGGATGCGGCGTTGGCGATGGGGGCGGACGGGGTGGTGCCGGGGCTTGGGAATGTGGACCCGGAGGGGTATGCGCGGCTTTACCGCTACTGCCGGGAGGGGGACTGGGGGCGGGCGCGGGTTGAGCAGGAGCGGTTGTGTGGTCTTTTCGGGATGGTGGGGGTGGGGGATGCGGGGCGGATGGGGGGTAGTTCGTCGGCGCTGGGGGCGTTCAAGGCGGCGCTGTACCTGCGGGGTGTGATTGCTTGTCCTGTTACGGCGGAGCCGCAGGTTCCGCTGGCCTCCGGGGAGGTTGAGCGGGTGGGGAAGTTTTTGGCGGGGGCGGGGTTGTTGTAAAGGCGGTCCCTGCGGGGCTTTCCCCAATCCCACCCCTTCCCGAAACCATGGGGCTCCGCCCCCTGGACCCCCGACAAGATGGCCTCAAACGCCGGCCGGGCTGGATATATCCAGCCCGGCCGGAATCTTCCAGCCCGTCCGGCGTTTGAGGACGAACTCGGCGAAGCCGGTGATCGACCGAGCCACGTCGGGGTCTGGGGCGGAGTCCCCCCTAAGCCGCCCCCGTCACCCCCGGCCGCACCAACCCCGACTCATACGCCACAATCACCAGCTGAGCCCGATCCCGAACCCCCAACTTCCCCATGATCCGGCTGACATGAGTCTTCGCCGTCAAGGGACTCAACCCCAACGTCTCCGCGATCTCCGTGTTGTTCAGGCCCCGCGCCACCAGCGCCAGCACCTGGCACTCCCGCTCGCTCAACCGCCCCGCGAGCTCCTCCGGAGGTGAGACCGCCGTCGGGGCACGCAGTACCCGGGCGATCAGGCGGGACGTGGGGCCGGGTGAGAGGAGTGAGTCGCCCGCCGCCACCACGCGGATCGCGTCAAGCAGCTCCGCCGGCCTCGTGTCCTTCACCAGGAAGCCCGAAGCCCCGGCCCGCAACGCCTCCACGACATGCTCATCCGTGTCGTACGTCGTCAGCATCAGCACCTTCACCCCGGCCAGGTCCTCGTCCTCCGCAAGCAGCCGCGTCGCCTCGATACCGTCCAGATCCGGCATCCGGATGTCCATCACGATGAGATCCGCCCGCTCCGAGCGGGCCAGTTCGACCGCCGCCCGGCCCGTCCCCGCCTGCCCCACCACCTCCATGTCCGGCGCGGACTCGACCAGCATCGCGAACGCCGCCCGCACCAGCGTCTGGTCGTCGGCGAGCAGTACACGAATCGTCATCGAAGCCCTCCCAGGCCGACAGGAACCAGCGGCAGCACGGCCGACACCTCGAACCCACCACACTCACGAGGCCCCGCCTCCAACGTGCCGCCCACGCTCCGGGCCCGCTCCCGCATCCCCACAAGGCCGAACCCAGGCGTGTGCGAGGGGTCATCGGCGGCTCGCCCGTTGTCCGTGACCGTCACCATCAGCGCCGCGTCCGCCACGCCTATCCCCACCCGGATGGCGAGACCGGGCCCGCCGTGCCGCACCGCGTTGGTCAGCGCCTCCTGCACGATCCGGTAGGCCGCCGCGCCCACGGCGGGCGGCGCCGCATCCTCGCGCACCGCCAGGTCGACCTCCGCCCCCGCCGTACGCGCCGACTCCGCCAGATCGGCGAGGCCGTCGAGCCCCGGCAGCGGGCCCCGCGTCTCATCGGGCCCGACCGCCCTCAACACCTCAAGTGTGGCCCGCAGTTCGGCCCGCGCCGACCGGCAGGTGTCGGCGATGTCGTCCAGGGACCTGGCCACCGCGGCCCGGTCGAGGCGCTCCGGATCGGCGGTCAGGACATGCGCCGCGACCGACGTCTGGACGCCGACCAGTGTGATGCTGTGCGCGAGCAGATCGTGCAGATCGCGGGCGACCCGCAGCCTCTCCTCGGCGACCCGCCGCCGCGCCTCCTCCTCGCGCGTACGCTCCGCCCGCTCGGCGCGCTCAAGGACGGAGGCGACGTACTGACGGTGAATGCGCACGTACACGCCGAGCAGCAGCACCGCGACGATCCAGCCGGACATCTTCAGCACCTCGGCCACCTGATGCGGGGACACGCTCACGTTGACCGTCAGCATGGTGCTGACGACGAGGAACCCGATGATCAGGGCGCAGCGCGGGCGCCCGGACGCGGCGACGGTGTAGAGCGCGACCATGCCGACCGGGACCGCGGCCATGTGGGTGTAGTCCATGGCGTGGTACGGCGCTACGCACACCAGGACGGCCAGCAGCACGGGCACGGGACGGACTCGCCGCCACACCAGCGGCACGTGCGCGCCGAGCAACAGTGCCCAGGCGAGCAGGTCCGGCCGCCGCCCGTCCGCCACGAAGGCCGCGAGCAGTGCGGAGAGGACCGCGAGGCCCGCGGCGAACAGCGCGTCGTCCCGCAGGGCCCGCGAGGTGCCGGGCACGGCCCCCGTGAAGGGCAGCACGCCACGCGGCGTCGACGAGCTCTGGTGGACCTGAACCTGCGATTCTCTCCCCACTGCCCCATCCTCCCGTACGAGGGCGCCCCTCCGGGTGGGGAGGGGCGCCTTGATGCGGTCAACTGTCAGGAAGTGGAGACCCGTTGGGGCTCCGATTCCGTGGCCGGTCCCGTGTCCGGTCCCGCGGCCTGCACGGGGCGCGAGAGGCTCCCCGGCCACCACACCTTCCGGCCGAGCGCCACGCTCGCGCTCGTGACCAGGTACGTACGCACCAGGAACGTGTCGAGGAGCACCCCGATCGCGATCACGAAGCCCAGCTCGACCAGTGCCACCAGCGGCATGTTGGTGAGCACCGCGAACGTCGCCGCGAGGACGAGGCCCGCCGACGCGATGACGCCTCCGGTGGTGCGCAGCGCGGTCAGTGCGGCATCCCCGGGCTCGGCCCCGGCGAGGGACTCCTCCCGCATGCGGTGCATCAGGAAGATGCCGTAGTCGACGCCCAGTGCGACGAGGAAGACGAAGGACAGCAGACCGAGCCCGGGGTCCATGCCCTCGAAGCCGAAGAGCGGTTCGAAGACAAGGCCCGCGATGCCGAGGGAGGCTCCCCACACGGCGACCACCGCGGCAAGCAGCAGCAACGGCGCGACGAGGGACCGCAGCAGCACCACAAGGATCAGCAGCACCGCCACCAGGACCAGCGGCACGATGATCATGCGGTCACGCTCGTTCGTGTCCTTCAGGTCCAGCTGCTGGGCGCTTGAGCCGCCGACGTACGAGCCGTCGAGGCCGGACCGCAGTTCCTTGATCATCGCTGTCTCGCCCGCCGACTCGGGCGCGGACGTCGCGATCACGGAGATCTCCGTCCAGCCCTTGGCCGTACGTCCCTTCTCGGCGCTGTCCACACCCTTGGTGCCCTTGATGTCGGCGAGGGCCGCGGTGGCGCGGTTCGCGGGGGTCATCACGGTGATGGGCTGGGTGCCGCGCTCGGGGTAGGCCTCGGCGAGGGTCTCCATCGCGGTGACGGAGTCGGGCGTCTTGGTGAAGAAGTCCTCCTGCTTCAGCGGGCCCGGCAGGTTCAGCGCGCCCAGGGCGAGCGCGCCGAGCAGTACGGCGCCGCCGGCGAGCACGGTGAGGGGCCTGCGTCCGGCCGAACTGCCCATCGCGGTGAACAGGCTCCGCCGCTGCTTGGGTTCGCTGCCGAAGGCGGGTACGAGCGGCCAGAACACGCGCCGGCCGAGCAGGACCAGGATCGCGGGCAGCAGCGTCATCATCGCGAAGAGCGCGCACAGGACGCCGACGGTTCCCAGCGGGCCCATGCCGCTGCTGCTGTTGAGGTCCGCCGCGAGGAGGCACAGGAGCGCGGCGGCGACCGTCCCGGAGGAGGCGATCACGGCGGGTCCGCATCCCTTCAACGCGGCGATCATCGCGTCGTAGGGCCGCTCGATCCTGCGTAGTTCCTCGCGGTAGCGGGCGACGATGAGCAGCGCGTAGTCCGTGCCCGCGCCGAACACGAGGATCGTCATCATGCTGCTGCTCTGGCCGGTGACGGACATGTCGAAGCCCTTGTGCAGGCCGTACGCGACACCCATCGCCAGGTACTCCGCGATGCCCGCCACGATGAGCGGCACGAGCCACAGGAACGGGCTGCGGTAGATGAGGATCAGGAGCAGCGCGACCACGCCGGCGGTGGTGTAGAGCAGCGGCCCGCCGAGCGAGTCGTAGACCTTGGCCGCGTCGGTGTCGAGCGCCCCCGAGCCGCCGACGTCGACGCTCAACCCGCCCTCGCCGTGGGCGACTTCGCGCACGTCGTCGACAAGCGCGTCCCTTAGCTTCTCGTCCTGGCCCGGCTCGGTGCTCGCCACGGGGTACATCAGCGTGGTGCCGTCCTTGGACGGTACGGCGCGCGGGGCGGACGTCAGCTCGTGGGCCTGGCCGATCTCGGCGACCTGGGTGGCGGCGGCCTCGCGGTCGGCGGCGGTGAGGCCGCCGTCACGGTGGTAGACGAGCACCAGCTCGGTGGCCTCGCCGCCCGGCAACTGGTCCTGGATCTTGGCCACTTCGGTGGAGCCGGCGCTCGCGGGGAGGTAGTCGACGACGCGGTCCTGCTGGGCGTCGGACAGCTTCGACGCGAAGGGCCCGGCGAGCGCCATGACGGCTATCCACAGCCCGAGGAACATCCAGGGCACGGCTCGTCGCCGTCGTGCGGTGGTCTGTTCGGCCCGCATCACGGGCCTCCTTCCGGCAGGTTGGCAGGTTCGGTGCCAACCTTTCCGGAGTGAGAGGTGCCTTCCGTCGGGCGCGAGGGCGAGTTGGGGCGTACGCCAAGGGGAGGCGAAGGGGGCTCGCTACTCCCGCGGGAGTACGGGTCCTGCTCACCCGGAGCCCGGCAGAGGTCAGAAGTGCGTCGTCCGCGCCGCCACCATCAGCCGCGTCACCTCGTCAGCCCCGATGGTCAGCGCACCGCCCGCCGTGGCGAGCACCTCGCGCTCGGCGGGGGTGTACGGACCGTCGGCGAGCGCGATCCGCGCGCCCTGGAGCAGCAGCGCCTCACGCCCGGCCGGGGCGAGGTGCGGGGCCAACGGGCCGAGTGCCTCGTGGAGTTCTATGGCCAGACCGGGGCCGCAGTCCGGCACGGTCGCGCGGCCGGTGTCCGCGGCGAGCGCCTCGACGAGCGCGACGAGCTGTTCCTCGCGAGCGTCGTCGTACCCCGCTCCGCGCAGCGCGCCGACGGCCGCGTCGAGCGTCGTGCGGGACGAGGTGCCGCCCGCGGCGAGGATCGCGAGGACGACGGTGTGCACGGCGTCGCGCACCATGGCCGACAGGCGCGTGGTGGTGGGGTGGTCCAGGACGTCAGTGCCGAAGTGGTCGCCGCAGGCCGCGCACTCGACGACGGGTCCCACGGCGCCGCGCGGCAGGACCGGGACGCCGAGCAGGACGAAGCGGCGACGACCGGTGCGGCGCTGGTAGTTGCGGTCTCCGCCGCAGCCGGGGCAGAAGAACTCGCCGTCACCGACGGTGGTCCAGGCCGTATGTATGCCGATCACGCGCCTGCGCAGGACGCGCCCGCGTGAAACGGGCGTGGCGAAGATGCGGGAATCCCGGCCGTTTCGTCCCCGATCTGGCAGCACCACGCACCTCCGTAACGCCCCGGCAACATTGCCGCGTTGGGCGTGATGTTAGCCACATTGTTGATGTGGCGTCAGCACCCTGTGCGAGAGATGGCCGGTAGACGTTCGCCGGACAGGCTCATTTTCGGCCTGCCCGGCGGCCGGATGGCGTCAGCGTGCGGCGCGGTTCACCGCGGAGACCGCGGCCTTCAGCGACGCACGCGTGGTGTTGGCGTCGATGCCGATGCCCCACAGGACCTTGTCACCGATGGCGCATTCGATGTACGACGCGGCCTGCGCGGAGGCTCCCTCGCTCATCGTGTGCTCCTGGTAGTCCAGGAGGCGTACGTCGATGCCGATGCCCTGCAGCGCGTTGAAGAAGGCCGAGATCGGGCCGTTGCCGGTGCCGGTCAGGACGGTGTCGGCGCCGTCGACCGTGGCCTCGACGGTGAGCGTGTCGATGCCGTCCTTGTCCGTGGTGGTCTGGCCGTTCTTGACCTGGATGCGTCCCCACGGGTTCTGCGGGTTGGGCAGGTATTCGTCCTGGAAGATGCCCCAGATCGCGTCCGGGGTGACCTCGCCGCCCTCGGTGTCGGTCTTCGTCTGGATGATCTTCGAGAACTCGACCTGCATGCGGCGCGGCAGGTCCAGCTTGTGGTCGTTCTGCAGGACGTAGGCGATGCCGCCCTTGCCGGACTGCGAGTTGACGCGGATGACGGCCTCGTACGAACGGCCGACGTCCTTCGGGTCGATCGGCAGGTACGGGACGGCCCACTCGATGTCGTCGACCGTCTTGCCCTGCTGCTCGGCCCGGACGCCCATCGCCTCGAAGCCCTTCTTGATGGCGTCCTGGTGGGAGCCGGAGAAGGCGGTGTAGACGAGGTCACCGGCGTACGGGTGGCGCGGGTGGATCTCCATCTGGTTGCAGTACTCGGCGGTGCGGCGGATCTCGTCGATGTCGGAGAAGTCGATCTGCGGGTCCACGCCCTGCGAGAACAGGTTCATGCCCAGCGTGACCAGGTCGACGTTGCCGGTGCGCTCGCCCTGCCCGAACAGGCAGCCCTCGATGCGGTCGGCGCCGGCCATGATGGCCAGTTCGGCGGCGGCGACGGCGGTGCCGCGGTCGTTGTGCGGGTGGACGGACAGGCAGACGTGCTCGCGCCGGGTCAGGTTGCGGGACATCCACTCGAAGCGGTCCGCGTGGGTGGAGGGCGTCGAACGCTCCACCGTGGCGGGCAGGTTGAGGATGATCTCGCGGCCCTCTTCGGGCTGCCACACGTCACAGACGGCCTCGCAGACCTCCAGGGCGAAGTCCAGCTCGGTGTCCGTGAAGATCTCGGGGCTGTACTGGTATCCGAAGATGGTCTCGGGGCCCAGCAGCTTCTCGGCGTACTCCATGACCAGGCGGGTGCCGTCGACGGCGATCTGCTTGACCGCGTCCTTCGAGCCACGGAAGACGACCTCGCGCCAGACGGGCGCGGTCGCGTTGTACAGGTGGACGGTGGCGCGCTTGGCGCCGACCAGCGACTCGACGGTGCGGGAGATCAGCTCTTCGCGGGCCTGCGTCAGGACGGAGATCGTGACGTCGTCCGGGATCGCGCCGTCCTCGATGATCGACCGTACGAAGTCGAAGTCGGTCTGGCCCGATGAGGGGAAGCCGACCTCGATCTCCTTGTAGCCCATGCGGACAAGCAGGTCGAACATCTCGCGCTTGCGTGCCGGGGACATCGGGTCGATCAGCGCCTGGTTGCCGTCACGCAGGTCCGTGGAGAGCCAGCGGGGAGCGACCGTGATGCGGTTGTCCGGCCACGTGCGGTCGGGGATGTCGACCTGGTCGTACTGGCCGTACTTGTGAACCGGCATGGAAGTGGCGCGCTGCAGATTGGGCTTGATCGCCATGATGCGGGGGCTCCTCGGGAGTGTCCTTAAGGACGGCCGACGGTCGCTTCGCGAGCAACACCGAACTCCGCGGGGAGGGGGTCGGCCTCGACTACAGGCCCTCGCCGCGGCAGCTAAGGAGAAGCAGCCCGTAACGCATGATGCTCCGCAGCCTAGCCGAGCCGCGCTGTGTGCGCGGGTGCGTATCAGTATGCGGGATCGCCATCAGGTAACGGGTAAGAGGTGATCAATACCTCTATTTCACTAATCATGGTGGCAGGTAGTGACAGCGGCATGACTCAGTGCCACATTGCCGCCATGACCGCCAATCCAGGCTTCGAGCCTGTCTTCTGCACCATCATCCCGCCCCACGTGCTCGACACTCTGGCCCAGAGTGACGACACCGCGCTCGCAGGTCCCGCCCGCCGCACCCTGGAGCGGGACGCCATCGAGCGCACCCACCGCCGGCTGACCACGGTCATCGGCGCCCCGTCGGTCTCGCTGCCCAAGGAAGCGGCGGAGAGCAAACCGCACCGCACGATCTACGACGCCAAGCACAAGACCGAGCTGCCGGGCCGCAAGGTCCGCGGCGAGGGCGACAAGCCCGGCAAGGACTCGACCGTCAACCGCGCGTACGCGGGCCTCGGCGCGACCTTCGAGCTGTTCCTGAAGTCGTACCAGCGCAACTCCATCGACGGCAGCGGCCTGCCGATGAACGCGACGGTCCACTACGGCGAGAAGTACGGGAACGCATTCTGGAACGGCGAACAGATGGTGTTCGGCGACGGTGACGGCGAGATCTTCCTCGACTTCACCATCCCGGTGGACGTCATCGGCCACGAGCTGACGCACGGCGTCGTGCAGTACACGGCGAACCTCACGTACTTCGGCCAGCCCGGCGCGCTCAACGAGTCCTTCGCGGACGTCTTCGGCTCGCTGATCAAGCAGTACACGCTCGGCCAGACCGCGTCCGAGGCCGACTGGCTGATCGGCGCCGGGCTGCTCGCCCCGCGCGTCACGGGCAAGGCGCTGCGCTCCATGAAGGCCCCCGGCACGGCCTACGACGACGACGTGCTCGGCAAGGACCCGCAGCCCGCCGACATGGACCACTACGTCCGCACGGGCCGCGACAACGGCGGCGTGCACATCAACTCCGGCATCCCCAACCACGCCTTCTACCTGCTCGCCGAGGAGCTCGGCGGCAACGCGTGGGAGCGGGCTGGACAGATCTGGTACGCCGTCCTGACCGGCGGCCAACTGGCGCAGGACGCGTGCTTCGCGGACTTCGCCAAGCTGACGGTGGCCGCCGCGAGCGACAAGTACGGCGAGGGCGAGGAGCACGGGGCCGTCCTGAAGGCGTGGTCCCAGGTCGGGGTGCCTACCAACTGACCGCCCCAGGGAGTAGACAGGTTCCATGCGTATCCAGGTGAAGCGCACAGGAGGATTCGCGGGCATCGAGCGGCACGCCGAGGTCGACACCTCGGGTCTGCCCGATGCCCACGAATGGCAGGCCCTGGCCGAAGAGGCCGTGGCCGATGGCCGGAGCACGCCGCCGATAGGGGTGCCGGACGGCTTCAGCTACCAGCTCACCGTCGACGGGCACACGGTGTACTGCTCGGATCCACGCCTGACGGATCCACAGCGGAAGCTGATCACGCGCGTCCTGAAGGAAGGTGCGTAGGAGAGGCCGTAGGAGAACGGCCACAAGACATGAGAAGTGTTCACGTTTTCTGAGGTACGCCCATTGACTTCCGTACTCGGCCGTACGGAAGATCGCGCCCATGGCAGCGAGCGACGCGCGCGAACCACTACCTCAGTTCCCCCACGGCTTCCTGTGGGGGGTGTCCACTTCGGCTCACCAGATCGAGGGCGCCGTCGAGGAACGCGGCCCCTCGGTCTGGGACGCGTTCACCGCGGTGCCGGGCAGGGTGAAGGACGGCACGACGGCCGCCGTCGCCTGCGACCACTACCACCGCTACCGCGAAGACGTCGCGCTCATCCGGGAGTTGGGGGTGGGTGCGTACCGCTTCTCGGTGTCGTGGCCGCGCGTGCTGCCGAGCGGGGCGGGCGAGGTGAACGCAGCGGGCCTCGACTTCTACGACCGCCTTGTCGACGAGCTGTGCGCGGCGGGCGTGAGCCCCGTCCCGACGCTCTTCCACTGGGACACCCCCCTCTCCCTCGCCGACCAGGGCGGCTGGCTGCGGCGGGACACCGCCGAGCGTTTCGCCGAGTACGCGGCCGTGGTGGCCGCCCGCATCGGCGACCGCGCCAAGAAGTGGATCACCCTCAACGAACCCGCCGAGCACACCCTGCTCGGTCACGCGCTCGGCCAGCACGCGCCCGGCGAGCAGCTCATGTTCGACGCGCTGCCGGTGGCGCACCACCAGCTCCTCGCCCATGGCCTCGCCGTACGGGCGCTGCGCGCGGCCGGTGTCACGGACATCGGCATCGCCAACTCGCACGGCCCCACCTGGCCGGCGTCGTCCTCGGCCGAGGACACGGAGGCGGCGGACTTCTACGACGTACTCCTCAACCGCCTGTTCGCGGACCCGCTGATATGGGGCCGATACCCGGACGGCATCGGGGAGTTGATGCCGGGCGGCGGCGACATCGAGGACGACCTGAAGGTCATCTCGGAGCCGATCGACTGGTACGGCATCAACTTCTACCAGCCGACGAAGGTGGGCGCCCCGCTCCCCGCGGCGACATCCACCGAGTTCTCCGGCCTCACGCTCCCGCCCGAACTCCCCTTCGCGCCAAGGGAGATCGAGGGCCGCCCGAAGACGGACTTCGGCTGGCCAGTGGTCCCGGAGTCGCTCACCGAGCTCCTGACCGGCTTCCGCGACCGGTACGGCGACCGTCTGCCGCCACTGGTGATCACCGAGAACGGCTGCTCGTACGAGGGGCTCGACGACCAGCGGCGGATCGACTACCTCGACGGCCATCTCCGGGCCCTGCACCGGGCGTTGGAGCAGGGCGTGGACGTACGCGGCTACTTCGTCTGGTCCTTGATGGACAACTTCGAGTGGGCGGAGGGCTACCGGCAGCGCTTCGGCCTCGTCCACGTCGACTACGCCACCCTTGAGCGCACTCCGAAGGCGTCGTACGCGTGGTTGCGTGAGGCGCTGCGGGCGCAACGGGCATGACGGCCGACGCGCTGCGGGAGCCGGTCGACCGGGTCGGCCGGGGCTGGACGGCCTCCCTGTCTCTCGCCAACGGCGCGATCTGGGTGGGGTGGTACGGCCCGCTGCAGATCCTGCTCGCCGTGCAGGCGGAAGACCTGGCCCCGGCCGGCACCTCCAAGGAGACGGTCCTGGCGTGGGTGGCGGGCGCGGGGGCCGTGGTGTCCCTCGCGTCGAACCCGCTCTTCGGCGCTCTCTCGGACCGTACGACGTCTCGCTGGGGCAGGCGCACGCCGTGGATCATGGCGGGCACGGCGGGCGGCGCGGTGGCGCTCCTGCTGCTCTCGGCCGCGGGCTCGGTGTGGTGGATGGCAGCGGGCTGGTGCCTGGTCCAGCTCACGCTGAACGCCGCGTTCGCCGCGGTCACGGCGGCCGTGCCGGACCGGGTGCCACGGCTCCAGCGGGGCGCGGTGGGCGGCTGGCTCGGGGCGGCGCAGCTCCTGGGCGTGGTGGTGGGGACGGGCCTGGCGACCGTGGCCGGGGGCGTGGGCGCGGGGTACGCGGCGTGCGCGGTGTTCACGCTGGCGGGCGTGCTCCCGTACATCCTGCGCCACCGGGACCTGCGCCTCGCGCCGCGGGACAGGCCGCCGTTCGCGTGGCGGTCGTTCGCCCGCGCCTTCTGGCTGAGCCCGCGCCGCTACCCGGACCTGGGGTGGGCCTGGCTGACCCGCTTCCTGATCAACCTCAGCAACGCCCTGGTCCTGCTCTATCTCCTCTACTACCTGCGGGACCGCCTGGACCACTCCGACCCGGACGAGGGCGTACTGATCCTCACGGCGGTGAACGGCCTGACGCTGCTCGCGACGGTGGTCGTGGGCGGCGTCTGGTCGGACCGCGTGGGCCGCCGCAAGCCGTTCGTGCTCTGGTCCGGCGTACTGATGGCGGTGGCGACGGCCCTGCTGGCCGGCTGGCAGACATGGCCCGGCGCGATCGTCGCGGCCGCGGTGCTCGGGGTCGGCTTCGGCGTCTTCACATCGGTGGACTTCGCCCTGATGACGGACGTACTCCCGAAGGCGATGGACCGCGGCAAGGACATGGGCGTCATCAACATCGCCAACTCCCTGCCCCAGGTGGCGGCCCCGGTCCTCGCGGCCCCGATCGTGACGCACCTGGGGGGCTACCGGGTGCTGTATCTGGTGGCTGCGGGAGTGGGTCTGGCGGGGGCGCTCCTTGTGACGCGGATCAGGGGCGTGGAGTAGGCAGGGAGCCTGGAGCGGCCCTCAGAAGCCCAGCTTGCGCAGCTGCTTGGGGTCGCGCTGCCAGTCCTTGGCGACCTTCACATGCAGGTCGAGGAAGACCGGCGTACCCAGCAGGGCCTCGATCTGCTGGCGGGACTTGATCCCGACCTCCTTGAGGCGCTTGCCCTTCGGGCCGATGATGATGCCCTTCTGGCTTGGGCGCTCGATGTAGACGTTCGCGTGGATGTCGAGCATCGGCTTGTCCGCCGGGCGGTCCTGGCGCGGCAGCATCTCCTCCACCACGACGGCGATGGAGTGCGGCAGCTCGTCCCGTACGCCCTCGAGCGCGGCCTCGCGGATCAGCTCGGCGACCATGACCTGCTCGGGCTCGTCCGTGAGGTCACCCTCGGGGTAGAGCGGCGGGCTCTCCGGGAGCATCGGGATGATCAGGTCCGCGAGCAGCTGGATCTGCTTGTCGCCGACCGCGGACACCGGCACGATCTGCGCCCACTCGAAGCCGAGCTCCTTGCCGAGCTGGTCGATGGCGATGAGCTGCTCGGCGAGCGTCTTGCTGTCGACGAGGTCGGTCTTCGTCACGACAGCGATCTTCGGGGTCTTCTTGATCGTGGCCAGTTCCTTGGCGATGAACCGGTCGCCGGGGCCCAGCTTCTCGTTCGCGGGCAGACAGAACCCGATGACGTCGACCTCGGCCCACGTCGTACGGACGACGTCGTTGAGCCGCTCACCGAGCAGCGTGCGCGGCTTGTGGAGCCCAGGGGTGTCCACCAGGATCAGCTGGGCGTCGGGCCGGTGCACGATGCCGCGCACGGTGTGCCGCGTGGTCTGCGGCTGGTTCGCCGTGATCGCCACCTTCTGGCCGACCAGAGCATTCGTGAGGGTGGACTTGCCCGCGTTGGGGCGGCCCACGAAGCAGGCGAAGCCGGCTCGGTGGGGCGGACCCGACGATTCTGACGGCTCGGATGACTCGGTACGAACGCTCATGGCGCCCATTCTCCCTGATCGTCGGAGGGCCGCAGCACGCCGAGGCGCAGATTCCCCGCCGGTGAGCGTCCGGAAACTCTCACGCAACACGAAACACGGCGGAAACCCCCGGGTGCCCGTTCCGAAACGCACGGCGGTGACGCTCTCCCTCTGCCCCCACCCGGAGGAGAGATTCCCCGTGCAGTCCCTGTACGCGCTGTACCCGCCGAACCCACCGCACTCGCTCACGACGACCCTGGCCGCGGCCAAGGGCCCCGACACCGGCGACACCGCCTGGCTGCTCGCGGCCACCGCCCTCGTCCTGCTGATGACGCCGGGCCTCGCGCTCTTCTACGGCGGCATGGTCCGCACGAAGAGCGTCCTCAACATGCTCCTCATGAGTTTCGTGTCGATCGCCCTGGTCACGGTGGTGTGGCTGCTCGCCGGCTACTCGCTCGCGTTCGGCGACGACGCGTTCGCGGGCCTGATCGGCGGCGTCGACCACCTGGGCCTCGCGGGCATCGGCCCGAGCACGCTCACGGGGACGGTCCCCACCCTCCTCTTCACCACGTTCCAGCTGACCTTCGCGATCCTCACCACGGCGCTGATCAGCGGCGCCATCGCGGACCGCACGAAGTTCGCGGCATGGCTGGTCTTCGTTCCGGTCTGGGCGCTGCTCGTATACGTTCCCGTGGCGCACTGGGTCTGGGGCCCGGACGGCTGGATCTCCTCGTCCCTCGGCGCCCTGGACTTCGCGGGTGGCCTGGTCGTCGAGATCGCATCCGGCGCCTCCGGCCTCGCGCTCGTCCTGGTCATCGGCCCGCGCATCGGCTTCAAGAAGGACGCGATGCGCCCGCACAACCTGCCGATGGTCCTGATGGGCGCGGGCCTGCTCTGGTTCGGCTGGCTCGGCTTCAACGGCGGCTCGGCCCTCGGCGCGAACGGCCTCGCGGCGGCCTCCCTCCTGAACACCCTGCTCGCCGGGTGCACGGGCCTGCTCGGCTGGCTCTTCGTGGAGCAGCGCCGCGACGGCCACCTCACCACGTTCGGCGCGGCGTCGGGCGCGGTCGCGGGTCTCGTCGCCATCACCCCCGCGTGCGGGGTCGTCGGGGTGCTCGGCGCCGCGGTGGTCGGTCTCGCGGCGGGCGTGGTCTGCTCGTACGCCGTGGCGTGGAAGTTCCGCCTCGACTACGACGACTCGCTGGACGTGGTGGGCGTCCACCTGGTCGGCGGCGTGGTCGGCACGCTCCTGATCGGCCTGTTCGCGACGGCCACGATGACGGACGGCGCGGAGGGCCTCTTCTACGGGGGCGGGCTCGCCCAACTGGGCAAGCAGACGGTGGCGGTGCTCGTCGTGGCGGCGTACACGTTCGCGGTGACGTTCGGCATCGGCAAGGCGATCGACAAGGTGATGGGCTTCCGCGCGTCCGCCGAGGACGAGCTGACGGGCCTCGACCAGACGCACCACGCGGAGACCGCCTACGATCACGGCGTCCTGGTCGGCCCCATGAAGGGGAGCACCGTCCCGAACCACCCGAAGGGGAGCACCCTCGCATGAAGCTCGTGACCGCGGTCATCAAGCCGTTCCGTCTCGACGAGGTGAAGACGGCACTGCAGGAACTGGGCGTACAGGGCCTCACCGTCACCGAGGCGAGCGGGTACGGACGCCAGCGGGGGCACACGGAGGTGTACCGGGGCGCGGAGTACCAGGTGGACCTGGTACCGAAGGTGCGGATCGAGGTCGTCGTCGAGGACCCCGACCTCGACCCGGTGATCGACGCGATCGTCCGCGCGGCGGCCACGGGGAAGATCGGTGACGGGAAGGTGTGGGCGGTTCCGGTGGAGACGGTGGTGCGGGTACGGACGGGTGAGCGGGGCCCGGACGCGGTTTGATTTTCCCCAACCCCGCCCCTTCCCGGCTGTATCAATATGCGGCTCCGCCGCGTGGCGCCTGCGCCCCGGACCCCGACAAGATGGCCTCAATCGCCGGCCGGGCTGATTCTCAGCCCGTCCGGCGATTGAGGACGAACTCGGCGAAGCCGGTGATGACGGCAACCAAGGCCCCCGCGCCGAGCGGGTTTTCGGGAAGGGGCGGGGTTGGGGAGAAGTCAGTTCGCCTGAACCCGCACCCGGACTTCCCCATCAGGCCCCGCAAGGAAAACCGGCGTCCCGGCCCCGCCAAGGTCCCGCACAGCGGAAAGATCCTCCGCGGAAAGCGCCTCCTCGGAGGAGACGACCGCCGCGGCCTCAAGGGACTCCGCCCCGGAGGCGACAGCCATCGCCACGGCAGTACGCAACGCGGAAAGCTTCAGCGAGGAAAGCGAAACCGTCCCGGCGACATACGTCCGCCCCGTCTCGTCCCGCACAGCGGCCCCCTCGGCCACCCCATTGCGCGCCCGCGCCGAACGAGCCAGCGTAACGATCTTCCGGTCCTCAGCGTCAAGCGCAGCACTCTCGGTCATACGCCGAGCATACGGAGCAGACACAGCTGAACCACGACCGGGGCCACCGGCACCCGGCTCCCGGCACCCGGCGCAGCGCCTAGGGCCGGTCGAGCCGGAGTCGTTCCGCCCTCGGAAGACCCGCGACCACCAGGTCGTACGAGTCCTCGACGAGCTCCCGGGCCTGCTGGTCCGGGAGTCCCGCGTCCACCGTCACGGTGTTCCAGTGCCGCTTGCTCATGTGCCACCCCGGCACGATCTCCGGGTGCGCGGCGCGCAACTGGACCGCCATGTCGGGATCGCACTTCAGGTTGACGGTCAGCGGCACCCCGTCCAGCCGGCTCAGCGCGAACATCTTCCCGGCGACCTTGAACACCGAGGCCTCGGGGCCGAACGGAAACTCCTCCACCACGTCGTTGAACGACAGGCAGAAAGTGCGCAGCTCCTGCGGGGTCACGCCGACGTCTCCTTCTCCGCGCCCGACGGCGCGACCGGCTCCACGAGCACCGTCACGATCTTGTTCCGCCGCCCGGCCGCGGACTCCGCGGTGAGCCGCAGCTCCCGCCCGTCCGGCAGCGGGACGACCGCCGACGCCCCGGCGATCGGCACCCGGCCGAGCGCCTTGGCGAGCAGTCCGCCGACCGTCTCGACGTCCTCGTCGTCGAACTCGTCGAGCCCGAAGAGCTCGCCGAGGTCACCGATGTCCAGGCGCGCGGTGACGCGGTAACAGCCGTCGTCGAGCGCCTCCACCGGCGGCAGTTCACGGTCGTACTCGTCCGTGATCTCGCCGACGATCTCCTCCAGGATGTCCTCGATCGTCACGATGCCCGCCGTGCCGCCGTACTCGTCGATGACGACGGCGACGTGGTTGCGCTCCTGCTGCATCTCACGCAGCAGGTCGCCCGCGTTCTTCGTGTCGGGCACGAACGTCGCGGGGCGCATCGCCGTCGACACCAGGTCCGACTCGCTGTCGCGGTTGATGTGCGTCTTGCGGGCGAGGTCCTTCAGGTACACCATGCCGACGACGTCGTCCTCGCTCTCCCCCGTCACGGGGATGCGGGAGAAGCCGGACCGCAGCGCGAGGGTGAGCGCCTGGCGGATGGTCTTGAAGCGCTCGATGGCGACCAAGTCCGTCCGGGGCACCATGACTTCGCGTACGAGGGTGTCGCCGAGCTCGAAGACGGAGTGCACCATGCGGCGCTCGTCGTCCTCGATGAGGGATTCCTTCTCGGCAAGGTCGACCATCGCGCGCAGCTCGGCCTCGGAGGCGAACGGGCCGCGCCTGAAGCCTTTGCCGGGTGTGAGCGCGTTGCCGATGAGGATCAGGAGCGGCGGGATCGGGCCCATGATCCGGGCCAGCGGCAGCAGGACGTACGCCGCGGCCGTGGCCGTGTTGAGCGGGTGCTGGCGGCCGATGGTGCGCGGCGAGACGCCCACGGCCACGTACGACACGAGGACCATCACCGCGATGGCGATGGCGAGCGCCTCCCAGGTCTCGCGGAATTCGTTCAGGCAGGCGTACGTCACCAGGGACGCCGCGGCCATCTCGCACGCCACGCGCACGAGCAGCGCCACATTGAGATAGCGGGTGGGGTCGGCGGCGACCTGCGCGAGCTTCGCGCTGCCGCGCCGCCCCGAACGGACCGCCTCGTCCGCCCGGAAGCTGGAGGTGCGGGCGATGCCCGCCTCGGCGCATGCGGCGAGCCAGGCGACGACGACCAGGGCGACGGCTCCCGCGATCAGCTGGAAGCTCATGGCCCTAGGAGACGGTGGGCGCCGGAGACGGCCCGGTCAGGCCGTTCTCGGCGCGCCAGCCGTCGACGATGGCCGCCTGGAGGCCGAACATCTCGGCCTTCTCGTCCGGCTCCTCGTGGTCGTACCCGAGCAGGTGAAGCACCCCATGGACGGTGAGCAGCTGGAGCTCCTCGTCCATGGAGTGCTCCGTCTCCGCTTCCTTGCCCTGCTTGAGTGCGACCTCGGGGCAGAGCACGATGTCGCCGAGGAGGCCCTGCGGGGTCTCTTCCTCGTCCTTGGCGGGCGGGCGCAGCTCGTCCATCGGGAACGACATGACATCCGTCGGTCCCGGCAGGTCCATCCACTGGATGTGCAGCTGCTCCATGGCGCCGGCGTCCACGACGATCACCGAGAGCTCGGAGAGCGGGTGGATGCGCATCCGCGCGAGGGCGTGGCGGGCGATGTCGAGGATCGCCTGCTCGTCGACCTCGGTTCCGGATTCGTTGTTGACGTCGATCGACATGGTGCGGATTCCGCTACTTCCCGTTTTTCTTGTTCTGCTGACTGTCGTCGTACTTCTCGTACGCGTCGACGATACGGCCGACCAGCTTGTGCCGTACGACATCGTGGGACGTGAGCCGCGAGAAGTGCACGTCGTCGATGCCCTCCAGGATGTCCTGGACCTGACGCAGACCCGACTTGGTGCCGTTCGGCAGGTCGACCTGGGTGACGTCGCCCGTGATCACGATCTTCGACTCGAAGCCGAGGCGGGTGAGGAACATCTTCATCTGCTCGACGCTGGTGTTCTGCGCCTCGTCCAGGATGATGAACGCGTCGTTCAGGGTGCGGCCACGCATGTACGCCAGCGGGGCGACCTCGATAGTGCCCGCCGCCATCAGGCGCGGGATCGAGTCCGGGTCGAGCATGTCGTGCAGCGCGTCGTACAACGGACGCAGATACGGGTCGATCTTCTCGTAGAGCGTGCCCGGCAGGAAGCCGAGCCGCTCGCCGGCCTCGACGGCGGGGCGGGTCAGGATGATGCGGTTGACCTGCTTGGCCTGCAGCGCCTGCACGGCCTTGGCCATGGCGAGGTACGTCTTGCCCGTGCCCGCGGGGCCGATGCCGAAGACGATGGTGTTCTTGTCGATGGCGTCGACGTACCGCTTCTGGTTGAGCGTCTTGGGGCGGATCGTGCGGCCGCGGGACGAGAGGATGTTCTGCGTGAGCACCTCGGCCGGGGTCTCCTGGCCGTCGCCCTCGCCGGCCTCGTCCGCCCTGAGCATGGCGATCGAGCGTTCCACTGCGTCCTCCGTCATCGGCTGACCGGTGCGGAGCACCAGCATCATCTCGTCGAACAGACGCTGGATGAGGGTGACTTCATGGGCCTCACCGACAGCGCTGATCTCATTTCCCCGGACATGGATGTCGGCCGCCGGGAAGGCCTTCTCGATCACGCGCAACAGGGCGTCTCCGGAACCGAGCACCGTCACCATCGGGTGGTTCGCCGGAACGGTGAAATGGGCTCGGGACTGACCCTGGGCAGGGGTAGGAGCTGTGGGTGTCTGAGTCATGGGCCGGCACTATGGCCTGCTCATCCTCCTCATGCGGGGCTTGGTGGCCGCTCGACAGCCTTGCACTGCCAAGAGTACGACGCACCACTGTCACCGCCGTAGGGCTTTTCCACTCCGGTCACGCACGGCCGTGCGACCTCCCGGGCCGACTACGCCCGCCGACTACGCCGACCTGAACCCGATCGTGGGAACGGCGCGCCGCAGCGGCCACGGACGCGTGGCCTCCGGAAGCAGGCCCTCCAGGAACCCGTACCGCCGCAGCGCCACCGGGTCCTGGTCGTCGACCTCCCGCACGGTCCGCCACCACGTGGCGACCTCCGCCCAGCCCGGCGCCGACAGGGAGCCCCCGAACTCCTGCACCGAGAGCGCCGCCGTGAGCCCCGCGAAGGCGAGCCGGTCCGCGAGGGGCCAGTCCGCCAGGGTCCCGGTCACGAAGCCCGCCACGAAGACATCACCGGCCCCCGTGGGATCGAGCGCCTCGACCGCGATGGCCGGAACCTCGGCGGTCTCGCCGGTCCGCCCGTCCACCGCGTACGCCCCTTCGGCACCCAGCGTCACCACGGCGAGCGGAACGTGCTCGGTCAGCGCCCGCGCGGCGGCCCGGGGGCACTGGGTCCTCGTGTACCGCATGGCCTCTTCCGCGTTCGGCAGGAACGCCTCGCAGTGCTCCAGGTCGGCGAGCCCCGCCAGGTCCCAGCGCCCGGTGTCGTCCCAGCCCACGTCGGCGAAGATCCGCGTCCCCGTGCGCGCGGCCCCGGCGATCCACGGCGCGCGCGTGCCGGGCGTCAGGGAGGCGACGGCGGCACGCGCGCGTGGCGGGCATGTCGGGGCGCCGCCGTCCGGGGAACCGGCGTCGGGCGGCGGCTCGTGCCCGTGGCTGACCATGGTCCGCTCCCCCTCGTACGCCATGGAGACGGTGACCGGTGAGTGCCAGCCGGGCACGGTGCGCGACGTCGCGAGGTCGATGCCCTCGCCCTGTTCGAGCGCGTCCCAGCAGTACTCCCCGTAGTGGTCGTCCCCGAAGGCCGCCGCGAGGGAGGTGCGCAGCCCGAGGCGGGCGAGCGCGGTCGCCATATTGGCGACGCCACCGGGGCTCGACCCCATCCCGCGCGCCCAGGACTCGGTGCCGCGTACGGGCGCGGAGTCGAGTCCGGTGAAGATGATGTCGAGGAAGACCGTGCCGGTGAGGAAGACGTCACAGGGCGGATCGCCTGCTCTGCGGGCTGCCTTGAGCGGGTCGATGCTGGGTTTGAGGGGTACGACCATGCAGGCAACGTAACGGATGAGGCTCGTCGAAAGCCGAACGCCGGACGGGCTGGGTCTCAGCCCGTCCGGCGTTTGATGACCGGGGCCTGGGGCGGTCGCCCCGGTACCGCTACCCGCCGAGCTCCGCCTCCACGAGGTCAGCGGCACGAGCCGTGCCGCCTTCGGCCCGCGCTTCCGCCTTCAGGCGCGCAACCCGAAGCGCGACGTCGGGGTCGGACGTCAGCCCGAGGAGAGCCGAACGCAACGCGTCCGGCGTCGCGTCGGCGGTGTCGATCCGCCGCGCGACCCCCAGCTCCACGAGCCGGTCCGCGTTGACCGGCTGCTCGGCCCCCTGGGGCACGGCGATCATCGGCACCCCACAGAACAGCCCTTCACTGCTGCTGCCCATGCCCGCGTGCGTGACGAACGCGTCTGCCTGCTCCAGGATCGCCAACTGCGGCACCCACGACCGTACTTCCACGTTCCCCGGCACCTCCCCGAGCTCCGCCGGATCCACGTGCTTGCCGATCTGCAGCACCACATGCCACCCCGCGAGCCCGCCGAACGCGGCCACACAGTTGCGGTAGAACTCGGGCTGCTGGGTGTACGCGGAGCCCAGCGACACGAGCAGCACCTTCTCGGCACCCTCGGGCCGCTGCCAGCTCCCCTGCGCCGAGCGGTCCCCGAAGCAGGGCCCGACGAAGCCGACCCGCTTCGGGTCGACCCGGTCGGCGAACATCTGCATGGCACGGGGGATCATCGCGACGGCGTGGCCGGGCGTTCCCGAGAAGGCGCCGACGTCCAGGGTCGTGGCCCCGTTCCCCGCGAGCCACTGCGCGAACCGCGCCTCCAGTTCGGCGGCCCCGGGCAGCTGCCGGAACTGCGCGCCGACCTCCTCCTGGTAGCCGTCCCAGGCCACATAGGTGGGCGACAGCTGCACGAACGGCCGCTCCTGCGCCTCGGCCAGCGCACGGGCGACGTACGCGCCGATGTCGTACAGATACAGATCGGCGGGGTCGGCGTCGTAGAACGAGCGCAATCGCGGGAGCACCGCCATCGCGTCGTCGAGGAAGAGACTGCTCGCGGCGATCGGGTCATCGGGCCAGATGTTGTCCTTGAACGGCAACTTCGAGGTGACCGGGACGAGTTCGGCGCCGGTGGGCTCGATCAGCTCGTGGGTCGCCGGGTCGTTCGCGTACGTCACCCGGTGCCCGCGCGCCACCAGTTCGCGGA
Source organism: Streptomyces rectiviolaceus (assembly GCF_039533825.1). Lineage (NCBI taxonomy): Bacteria > Bacillati > Actinomycetota > Actinomycetes > Kitasatosporales > Streptomycetaceae > Streptomyces > Streptomyces rectiviolaceus. The sequence continues at coordinate 43,913 of NZ_BAAAUG010000148.1, read as the reverse complement.
TGATCTCCAGGCTGGGCAGCACATGGCTGACCATCGGGACACCGACCATGGCGATATGGGCACGGCGACGGGACGTTCGACGATTCATGGATGAGATTCCTTCGAGTGGTTCAACCGCTACGGACGAGGACACGACGGCCCGGCGCAGCCGCTGATCGCGGGGCGCCCGGGCCTATGAGGGTCGTGTCAGCCGTAGAGCTGAATGAAGGAGTCCATGAGCGAACGCTAGCTCGCCCCCCGACCATCAGTCGAACGAATAATCCGCGACCTCGGCGAGGTACCGCGCCCGCAGCGCCTCGTCCTGCGCGCTCCCGTCGAGGAAGGACGCCTCGAACGAGTTCCGCGCGAGTTCGCGCAGCCGCTCCTGGCCGAGCCCCAGCGCTTCCCGTACAGCGTGGAAGGTGTCGTCGACATAGCCGCCGAAGTACGCGGGGTCGTCGGAGTTGACCGTGCACAGCAGCCCGGCGTCCATCATCCGCGTGAGCGGGTGCTCTTCGAGTACGTCGATGGCGCGCAGCCGGACGTTGGACAGCGGGCAGAGGGTGAGCGGCACCCGCTCGCGCACAAGGCGCTCCACAAGCTCCGGGTCCTCCATGCAGCGCAGCCCGTGGTCGACGCGCTCGACGCCCAGGACGTCCAGGGCCTCCGTGATGTACGCGGGCGGCCCCTCCTCGCCCGCGTGCGCGACCCGGCGCAGACCGAGCGCGGCGGCCGCCTCGTACACCTCGCGGAACTTGGCGGGCGGATGCCCGACCTCGGCCGAGTCGAGCCCGACGCCGATGATCCGATGGAGATATGGCCTGGCGGCCTCCAAGGTCTCCAGGGCCGATTCGGCGGACTGGTCCCTCAAGAAGCACATGATGAGCCGGGTCGAGATCCCGTGCCGCTCCTCGCTGCGCTCCAAGGCGCGCCCGAGCCCCTCCATCACGGTGCCGATGCCGACGCCGCGCACCATGTGCGCCTGCGGGTCGAAGAAGATCTCGGCGTGCCGCACGCCCTGCTGGGCGGCCCGCGCGAGGTAGGCGTCGGCGAGCTCCTCGAAGTCCTCCTCGGTCCGCAGAACGGCCATCAACCCGTAATAGAGATCAAGAAAGGACTGCAGATCATCGAAGAGATAGGCCTTGCGCAGCTCTTCGGTGTCCGCGTACGGGAGGGCGACGCCGTTGCGGGCGGCGAGGGAGAAGGCCAGCTCGGGTTCGAGCGTGCCCTCGATGTGGAGGTGGAGTTCGGCTTTGGGAAGGGGCATGACGGCGGCTCACTCAGGTGGTTCGTTTGGGCAGAGGTACACGCAACAGGTCTTGTGCGACGGTGAGTTCACCGTCGAATCCCGCGTCCCGGGCCTGCTGCTCGAATACGCCGGGGTCGGGGTAACGCTGGCTGAAGTGGGTCAGTACGAGATGCCGCACACCGGAGTCCACGGCGACCCGTGCGGCCTGACCCACGGTCAAGTGCCCATGATCGAGGGCAAGTTGCTCGTCCTCGTCGAGAAAGGTGGACTCGATGACGAGCATGTCGCAGCCGTCGGCGAGGGCGTGGACGCCGTCGCACAGCCGGGTGTCCATCACAAAGGCGAACCGCTGCCCCCGCCGCACCGCGCTCACCTCGTCGAGCGTGACGCCCCGCAGCACGCCCTCGCGCTGCAGGCGCCCCACGTCGGGTCCGGCGATGCCGCGCGCGGCGAGCAGCTCCGGGAGTATCCGCCGGCCGTCGGGCTCGGTGATGCGATAGCCGAAGGACTCGACGGGGTGCGAGAGCTTGACGGCGTCGAGCGCGAACGAGGGGGTGACGGCCAACCGGCCGTCCCCCGCGACAGGTTCTTCGAGCAGCGAGACGGTCTCGCGGTAGGCGGTGGCGTACCGCAGCCGGTCGAAGAAATGCTGACCGGAGCGCGGGAAGTGCACGGTCACGTCATGCGGGACCCGATCCAGATTGATCCGCTGGATGACACCGGGCAACCCGAGCGAGTGATCACCGTGGAAGTGCGTGACACAGATCCGGTGCAGGTCGTGCGCGGCGACCCCGGCACGCAGCATCTGGCGCTGCGTGCCCTCGCCGGGGTCGAAGAGGATGCCCTGCCCGTCCCAGAGCAGGACGTACCCGTTGTGGTTGCGGTGCCGGGTGGGGACCTGGCTGGCGGTGCCGAGGACCACCAATTCACGTACGGACAAGGCGAGTTGTCCCGCTAACCAGGAGGCCACTGCAGGCCGCGTCCGCCGAGGACGTGGGCGTGCGCGTGGAAGACGGTCTGACCCGCGCCGGACCCGGTGTTGAAGACGACGCGGTAGCTCTCCGCCTTCTCTTCCAGGGCGACCTCGCCGGCCTCGCGGAGGATGTCGGCGGCGATGACGGGTTCGGCGGCGGCGAGGGAGGCGGCGTCCGGGTAGTGCACCTTGGGGATGATCAGGACGTGGCTGGGGGCCTGCGGGTTGATGTCCCGGAAGGCCACGGTCGTGTCCGTCTCCCTGACGACGGTCGCGGGTACGTCACCCGCGACGATCTTGCAGAACAGGCAGTCAGCCTGCGGTTCTCCCGCCATGGGGCGCCTCCGGTCGTCGCTGCTTCACTGTGCCTCCCGCATGCTATCCGGGCTGCGCCCACGCTTGGCCCTCCCCTCAGCCCCCGGCAGCCCCGCCTGCCCCACACCCCTCTCCCACCCACCCACCCGATCACCCCGCATCCACCCCTGCCCGAACAAGCTTCCCCACCCACCCGCCCGATTGCCCCGCGGCGACAAGGGGGGTGGGGGGATCTGCACCGCGCGGGTGGGTGGGGGATCTGCGCGGCGGGGGTGGGTGGGGGGTCCTCAGCGCGGGTGGGTGGGGGGTCCTCAGCGCGGGTGGGTGGGGAATCCTCAGCGCGGGTCGGTGGGGGATCCTCAGCGCGGGTGGGTGGGGGACGTACAGCGGGGGCGGGTGGGGGACGTACAGCGGGGGCGGGTCAGGTGGGCACCGGTAGGGCGGGACGGGACACATCCCAGTGGGAGATCGGTTCGCACACACCCGCGGTCGGCATCGAGACGCGAGGGGACGGGCCGGTATGTCCGCCCGGAGCACGGTTCGCGGGACTCCCCAGCCGAAGTAGCCCCCGGCCACCGGACGATAGCGAGGACGGACATACCGGCGCGGCACCGTACCCACAGACGGACCGCGCCGCTGCACGCACGCACCCGCGGTCGGCATCGAGACGCGAGGGGACGGGCCGGTATGTCCGCCCGGAGCACGGTTCGCAGGACTCCCCAGCCGAAGTAGCCCCCGCCCACCGGACGATAGCGAGGACGGACATACCGGCGCGGCACCGTACCCACAGACGGACCGCGCCGCTGCGCGCACGCACCCGCGGTCGGCATCGAGACGCGAGGGGACGGGCCGGTATGTCCGCCCGGAGCACGGTTCGCGGGACTCCCCAGCCGAAGCAGCCCCACGGCCACCGGACGATAGCGAGGACGGACATACCGGCGCGGCACCGCACCCACAGACAGACCAGCCCCGCGGCCTCAAGACCCCGGCAGCTCCGGTGCGGTCTTGGGGGGCGTCGTCTCCAGGGCCGTTAGGGCCAGGCGGATCGCCTCGTCCAGTTGTGGGTCCCTGCCCGTCGCGTAGTCCTCCGGCGTCGTCACCACCTCCACGTCCGGGTCCACCCCGTAGTTCTCGACCCGCCAGCCATACCCCTCCAGCCAGAACGCGTACTTCGGCTGCGTCACCAGCGTCCCGTCCACCAGCCGGTACCGGCTGTCGATCCCGATCACCCCGCCCCACGTCCGCGTCCCCACCACGGGCCCGATCCCCAACGCCTTGATCGCCGCGTTCACGATGTCCCCGTCGGAACCGGAGAACTCGTTGGCGACGGCGACGACCGGCCCACGGGGCGCGTCCGCCGGGTAGCTGTACGGCTGTGAACCCCGCGGCAGATCCCAGCCCACGATCTTCCGGGCCAGCTTCTCCACCACCAGCTGGGACGTGTGCCCGCCACGGTTCTCGCGTACGTCCACCACAAGACCGTCCCGCGCCACCTCCACCCGCAGGTCCCGGTGAATCTGCGCCCACCCGGGCGCCTGCATGTCCGGCACGTGCAGGTACCCCAGACGCCCCCCGGACCGCTCGTGGACGTACGCCCGCCGGTCCACGACCCAGGCGTGGTACCGCAGCGGCTCCTCGTCGTCGACGGGGATCACCACCGCGTGCCGCGGATCGCCCCCGCCCGCGGGCGACACCGTCAGCTCCACCGGCTTCCCCGCCGTACCCACCAGCAACGGCCCCGGCCCCGTCACCGGGTCCACCGGCCGCCCCGCGACGGCCAGCAGCGCGTCCCCGGCCCGCACGGCGACCCCGGGCGCGGCCAGCGGCGACCGGGCGGACGGGTCCGACGTCTCGGAGGGGAGGATCCGGTCGATCCGCCACGCCCCGTCCGCGCCCCGCGAGAGATCCGCGCCGAGCAGCCCCTGCCGCACCGCCGAACTCCCCCAGGCCCCGCCCCCCATGACGTACGCGTGTGACGTACCGAGCTCCCCCGCGACCTCCCACAGCAGGTCCACGAGATCGTCGTGCGTGGCCACCCTCCCCAGCACCGGCCGGTAGCGGTCGAGCACCCCGTCCCAGTCGACCCCGCCCAGGTCGGGCCGCCAGAAGTTGTCCCGCATCAGCCGCCCGGCCTCGTCGTACATCTGCCGCCACTCCGCGGCCGGATCGACGGTCTGGCGTACCCGCGTGAGGTCGACGGTGATGTTCGAGTCGGAGCCCTCCTCACCGGAGGCCCGCCGGTCGCTCGGCACGACCTTCAGCTTTCCGTCGGCCCACAGCAGCACCCGCTTGCCGTCCCCGCTGACGGCGAAGTGGTCGGCGTCCGATGCCAGTTCGTCGATGCGCTGCTGGACCAGGTCGTACCGCTCGAGGTCGGTCTGCGGGTCGGGGTCCGAGGGGGTGGCGCGGGACGCGCCCAGGACGCCCCGCACGGGATGCCGCAGCCACAGGACGCCGTCCTTGGCGGCCCGCAGGGTCGAGTAGCGGGCGGCCTCGACCGGGAACGGCACGATGCGGTCGGCGAGACCGTCGAGGTCGATGCGGGTGACGGGCGAGCCCTCGCTGTCCGGGGTCTCGTCCTTGTCGGGTGCCTCGAAGGGGCGCCCGTGCCGCTGGGGCCCGAAGGGCGAGGGAGTGGTGGCGGCCAGCGTGATCAGGTAGGGCCGCGATCCTCCGACGAAGGCGAGGTCGAAGACGTGCTCGTCGTAGACGGGGTCGAAGGCTCGCGCTGACAGGAACGCCAGATGCTTGCCGTCAAGGGTGAACGCGGGCGCGTAGTCACGGAACCGCAGCGGAGTCGCCTCGGACACCGAGAGATCGGCCGTGTTCGCCAGCTTCAGGTGCCGCAGCGGACGCGGCCCCGGATGCGACCACGCCAGCCAGGCCGAGTCCGGCGAGAAGACGAGCCCGGTGGCGTCCCCGTGCTCCCCGCGGTCGACCTCACGCACCTCCCCGCTCTCCCGCTCCACGAGCAGCACCCGCCCGTCGTGCGAGGCGACAGCTGCCTTGCTGCCGTCGGGAGCGATGGCGAGCCCGAGCACCCGGCCCAGCTGCCCGGCGGCGATCCTGCGCGGCGTCGCCCCCGGCGCGAGCCCCGTGGCGGGCGCGAACTGGAGCGCGTCGTCGCCCTCCGCGTCCGTCACCCACACGACGTGTTCCTCGCCGTCCACGCGGAACGTGCGCGGCAGCCGGGCGCGCACCCCGTGCTCGGCGGCCAGCGCGCGGGCGGGCCCCTCGCGGTGGGTCACCCAGTGCACGCCGCCGCGCACGGAGACGGCGCTGCCCCGCCCCGTGTGGTCGGGAGCTGCGGCACCGAACCAGCGTGCCGCGTTGACGGGGAACGGCTGGAGGTCGGTGCGCTGACCGCCGAGGCGGACGTCGAGGCGGCGCGGCTCGGCGTCCACCAGGTCGTCCAGGAGCCAGAGTTCACCCGCCGACGCGTAGACGACGCGTGCGCCGTCGGTCGCGGCGTGCCGGGCGTAGAAGCCTCCCTCGACGCCGGTGTGCCTGCGCAGATCGGAGCCGTCGGGCAGCGAGGAATAGACGGCGCCGACGCCCTCGTGATCGGAGAGGAAGGCAATACGTCCCCAAGCTCTCGGCTCCGCTCGAGCAGGGGAGGCCCCAACCCCCACCCACAGCGGGTACTCGATGTTCCCGTCGAGCTCCTCATGGACGCGTACGAAGCGGGCCTCGCCGCCCTCTTCGGCGGCGTCCCCGCGCCGGATCCAGAGCTTGCCCGCGGTGCCGCCGCGGTACCTCTTCCACCAGGCGGCCTCGCGCCCCATCGGCGCCGAGAGCAGCAGGACCTGGCCCTCCCGCGGGCCGTACGCGACATCGCCCACGACGCCGTACGGCAGCGTGTCCGCGGGGCCGCCGTCCAGCGGAACGGCCCGCGCCCAGCTGCGGCGCAGCGAGGCCTGGCCCGACGTGCTGACCGCGAGGACCCGCCCGTCCGGGGTCCAGCCCCGCACCGAGGTGCGTGAACTGCCCCAGTACGTAAGGCGTTTGGAGGAGCCGCCGTCGACCGGCGCGACATGCACCTCGGGGGCGCCGTCACGCGTGGACGTCCAGGCGACGGTCGTCCCGTCCGGGGAGATGCGGGGGTGGTTCACCGGCATGTTGTCGGCGCTGACGCGCCATGCCCGGCCGCCGTCGAGTGGCGCGACCCAGACGTCGTCCTCGGCGGTGAAGGCGACCAACTCGCCGCGCAGATGCGGAAACCGGAGATACGCAGAGTGCCCAGTCAGTGTCACACAGCCAGCCTAGGCAGCCGTGGCGGAGCAGGGCAGGGTTTTGGATCACTTGCCCTTGAAGCACGAGCACGTCGGATCGGGCTGCCGCGGCGGCGGATCGGGCGTGGCGGTCACCGTGACGGTCGCCGCGGGCGGCTGGGTCGGCTTGTCGCCGTCGTGGTCGCCGCCGTCGTCACCACCGTTGCCGTTCCCGTTGCTGTTCCCGTTGCCGTTCCCGTTGCCGTCGTCGCCGCCGGAGCAGTCGCCGATGACGTCCACGCGGAACCACTCCTTGCCGTCGACCTTGGCGGTGAGGTTCCCGCGTACGCAGTGTCCGTCGACGACGGAGGTCACCGTCCCCTTGACGGTGATCTCGCTGGTGTCGTCGGACCCCTTCCCCTTCCTGGCCTGCCCCTGGCAGTCGACGGTGGCGACGCTGTCGCGGCTCGGGTCGCCGCTGGACGGGGTGGCCTTGTCCTTGAAGCGGGCGGTACAGCTGATCCACAGCACGTCGAGGTGCTGCCGCTCCAGCTCCTTCGTCGCCATCTCGTCGGTGGTGATCGCCACGGCCGCGGTGTTCATGCCTCCGTCGACCGGATCGCACGCGGCGACCCCGATCACCGCCGCCCCCGCGAACCCGACGGCGTACAGCACCCGCCGGCGCCGTCCGCGTACGTCCACCGCACGATCACGTAAGCGCCTCAATGCCCCCATAGGCGGCAGAGTGCCACTGAGAGCCGCCTGACGATAGTCCCCTTTGCGTCCACTCCGGACGCCGCGGGGCGTGAGTGTCCCGGAAAAGCACGCGCGAGGCGCCTGCCCCCGCCCGTAGCCTCCCCTCATGGGAAACGACCGCCGACTCCGGCGCCTGGTGGTCGACGACCGCACCACCTACCTGTGGTCGTTCCGGCACCGCCACGACGCCACCGGCATCGGCGGTCCGGGCTGCCGTCACGTCCTGTCCCTGTACCGCGAGGGCAGCCGCTTCCGTACCGCGATCGTCTTCCGGGCGGCGCCCGGGCTGGTCATCTCCGAGGGGCACTGGGAGCACGGCTCGCTCGTGAACATGACCGACGACGACGGCGACGACGGCGACCGGAAGTGGCTCAACCTCTACGAGCCCGGAGCCGTCCGCTTGCTCGTCGACGAGGCGGCGGCGCGCGGACTGCTGCCGCGCGAAGCCACCGGATCACCGCACGAGCTGGACGGCTGGCCGCTCCTCGACGGCGCCCTCAGCCGCGCAGCAGCAACCACTCCTGCAACTCCACCAAGTTCCCCTCCGGGTCCTTGAGATGGGCGACCCGCATACGGTCCGTCAGCGGCGCCGGTCCCTGGGCGATAACTCCGCCGCGCTCGACGATCCGCGCGCAGTACGCGTCGAGGTCGTCGACCCGCAGCACCACCAGTGAGCGGTGCCCGGTCGCCGACTCCTCGAGCTCGTCCAGGAATCGGGCCATCATCGAGCGGTCCTGGAGCGCGATCCCCGCGGAGCCGATCGCCGGGCTGAATTTCTCGTACGGCCCTGTCACCGCCCCCGACTGCGGCTTGAGGCCGAGGATTTCGGCGTAGAAGTGGTAGCAGGCGCTGAAGTCCGATACGAGCAGCCGCACTTGGGCCAGTTCCACGGCATCCCCCTTACCCGGTGCGGGGGTTCAGGACCAGCGGCCCGTGCGCCCCAGGAGCAGCGCGGCCGCCGCCGTCCCCGCGGTCGACGTACGCAACACGCTACGCCCCAGGCGGTACGGCTTGGCTCCCGCGTCCGCGAACGCCGCGAGCTCGTCCGGGGAGACGCCGCCCTCGGGGCCGACCACGAGGACGATGTGCCCGGCCGTCGGCAGATCCGCCGTGGCGAGCGGCTCGCTGCCCTCCTCGTGCAGGACAGCGGCGAAGTCGGCCGCGGCGAGCAGCTTCGCCACCTGCTTGGTGGACGCGGCCTCCGCGACCTCGGGGAAGCGCACGCGGCGGGACTGCTTGCCCGCCTCGCGTGCCGTGGCACGCCACTTGCCGAGCGCCTTGAGCCCGCGCTCGCCCTTCCACTGCGTGATGCAACGGGACGCGGACCAGGGCACGATCGCGTCGACGCCGGTCTCCGTCATGGTCTCGACGGCGAGTTCACCGCGGTCGCCCTTGGGCAGCGCCTGCACGACGGTGATCCGGGGCTCCTGGGGCGCCTCCTCCTGTACGGAGTCCATGCGCAGGATCAGCCGGTCCTTGCCCTCGGTGTCCATGACGACGCAGTCCGCCCAGCGCCCGGCCCCGTCGGTCAGGACGACGTCCTCACCGGCGTGCAGCCGCTTCACGGAGACGGCATGGCGCCCTTCGGGACCATCGAGTACGTAGCGTCCGTCGCCGCCCGCGGCAGTGCTCTCGACGGTCTCGAAGGTCTCGACGACGAAGACGGGCGCGGTCACGCCTGGCTCCCCTTCGCCTCGGCCAGTTCGGCCGCGAGGACCTCCACGAGCTGCCCGGCGGGAAGCTCCCGCGCCATGCGGTGGCCCTGCCCCGCCCACAGCGCCATGCCCTGCGCGTCACCGGCCTTGGCTGCGGCCTTGCGCAGGCCGCTGGTGAGGTGGTGGATCTGGGGGTAGGCGGCGGGGGCGTAGGGGCCGTGCTCGCGCATGAAGCGGTTGACCAGGCCGCGAGCGGGGCGGCCGGAGAAGGCGCGGGTCAGTTCGGTCCGGGTGAACAGCGGGTTGGTCATGGCCTGCTTGTGCAGGACGTTCGCGCCCGACTCGGGGCAGACCAGGAAGGCCGTGCCGAGCTGCGCGGCGTCGGCGCCCGCCGCGAGCACGGCGGCGATCTGCGAGCCACGCATCAGGCCACCGGCGGCGACGACCGGGATCTGCACGGTGTCGCGCACCTGCGCGATGAGCGAGAGGAGACCGAGCCCGGCGCCGTCCGTCTCGGGGTTGTCGCGGTGCGTGCCCTGGTGGCCGCCCGCCTCGATGCCCTGCACGCACACGGCGTCGGCGCCGGACCACTGGGCGGTCTGCGCCTCTTCGGGCGTGGTGACCGTGGCGACGGTGATCGTGCCGACTCGCGCGAAGGCGTCGAAGACGTCGCGGGTGGGGCACCCGAAGGTGAACGACACCAGCGGCACCGGGTCCTCGACGAGGATCGCGAGCTTGGCGTCGTAGCCGTCGTCGCGGCCGCTGTCCGGGTCACCGAGCTGCGTCTCGTACCAGGCGGCCTCACCGGCGAGCTGGTTGCGGTAGACGTCGACGGCCGCGGCATCGGCGTACTCGGGCTGCGGCATGAAGAGGTTCACGCCGAACGGCCGGCTCGTGAGCCCCCGCAACTGTTTGATCTCCTGGTACATCCCGTCGGCGGTTTTGTACCCGGCGGCGAGATACCCGAGCCCCCCGGCCTCGGACACGGCCGCGGCGAGCTGGGGGCACGAGGCGCCGCCCGCCATGGGGGCCTGCACGATCGGATAGCGACAGAGATCGGTCAGCGCGGAGGACATAAACGCATCGTGCCATGCCCTGCGCGGGCGGCCGAATCGCCCCTTGCGCCTTGCCCGCGGGCGCCCGCGGCGGGCTACAGACTTTCCCGCCACCCACCCGGCACCCCGCAGAAATCAACAGTGCTCCGGCACCGGAGGGCAAACCCTCCGGTGCCGGAGCACCAGAACCTCAGCGGCCGTTGAACGCGTCTTTCAGGCGCGAGAACAGACCCTGCTGCCCCGGCTGGAACTGCCCCGTGGGCCGCTCCTCGCCCCGCAGCACCGCCAGCTCCCGAAGGACCCGCTCCTGCTCCGCGTCCAGCTTGCTCGGCGTGAGGACCTCGACGTGCACGATGAGGTCACCGCGACCGCCGCCCCGCAGGTGCGTGATGCCCCTGCCGTGCAGCGGCACCGACTGACCGGACTGCGTGCCCGGCCGGATGTCGACCTCTTCCAGGCCGTCCAGCGTCTCGAGGGGCACCTTGGTGCCCAGAGCCGCGGCCGTCATCGGGATGGTGACCGTGCAGTGCAGGTCGTCGCCGCGCCGCTGGAACACGGCGTGCGGCAGCTCGTGGATCTCGACGTACAGGTCACCGGCGGGGCCGCCGCCGGGGCCGACCTCGCCCTCGCCCGCGAGCTGGATCCGCGTGCCGTTGTCGACACCTGCGGGGATCTTCACGGTGAGCGTCCGCCGCGACCGGATGCGGCCGTCGCCGGCGCACTCGGGGCAGGGGGTGGGCACGACCGTGCCGAAGCCCTGGCACTGCGGGCACGGCCGCGATGTCATGACCTGGCCGAGGAAGGACCGCGTGACCTGCGACACCTCACCGCGACCGCGGCACATGTCACACGTTTGAGCGGAGGTCCCCGGGGCGGCGCCTTCACCGCTGCAGGTCGTACAGACGACCGCCGTGTCGACCTGTATGTCCTTGGTGGTCCCGAAGGCCGCCTCGTCCAGGTCGATCTCGAGCCGGATCATGGCGTCCTGGCCACGGCGCGTGCGCGACCGGGGGCCACGCTGCGACGCCGTCCCGAAGAACGCGTCCATGATGTCCGAGAAGTTGCCGAAGCCACCGGCTCCGAAACCGCCCGCGCCACCGCCGCCGCCCGCCTGGGACAGCGGGTCGCCGCCGAGGTCGTAGACCTGCTTCTTCTGCGGGTCCGACAACACCTCGTACGCGGCATTGATTTCTTTGAAGCGCTCCTGAGTCTTCGGATCCGGATTCACGTCCGGGTGAAGCTCACGCGCCAGCCTCCGGAAGGCCTTCTTGATCTCGTCCTGGGAAGCGTCGCGGCGCACGCCTAGTACGGCGTAGTAGTCCGTGGCCACTTACGACTCCGCCAGGATCTGTCCGACGTAACGTGCCACTGCGCGTACTGCTCCCATCGTTCCCGGATAGTCCATGCGGGTCGGGCCGACCACGCCGAGTTTGGCTACTGCCTCGCTGCCCGAACCGTAGCCGACGGAGACCACGGAAGTGGAGCTGAGTCCCTCATGGGCGTTCTCGTGACCGATCCGTACGGTCATGCCCGAATCCGTGGCCTCGCCAAGCAACTTGAGCAGGACGACCTGCTCCTCAAGAGCCTCCAGGACGGGCCTGATGGTGAGGGGAAAGTCATGTCCGAAGCGGGTGAGATTGGCCGTTCCGCCGATCATCAGCCGCTCTTCGGTCTCCTCGACGAGGGTTTCCAGGAGTGTGGAGAGCACCGTCGCCACCGTGCCCCGGTCCTCCGCGTCGAAGGACTCCGTCATGTCCTGCACCAGCTGCGGCACGTCCGCGAAGCGGCGGCTCGCGACCCGGCTGTTGAGCCGCGCCCGCAGATCCGCGAGCGAGGTCTCGCCGAAGGGCGCGGGGCAGTCGATCATGCGCTGCTCGACCCGGCCCGTGTCCGTGATCAGTACGAGCATCAGGCGGGCGGGGGCCAGCGAGAGCAGCTCCACGTGCCGCACCGTCGACCGCGTGAGGGACGGATACTGCACGACCGCGACCTGCCGGGTCAGCTGCGCGAGCAGCCGCACCGTGCGCGCCACGACGTCGTCGAGGTCGACGGCGCCGTCGAGGAAGTTCTGGATGGCCCTGCGCTCCGGCGCCGCCATCGGCTTGACGCCCGCGAGCTTGTCGACGAAGAGGCGGTACCCCTTGTCCGTCGGGATGCGCCCCGCACTCGTATGAGGCTGGGCGATGAACCCTTCCTCCTCGAGCGCCGCCATGTCGTTGCGGACCGTGGCGGGTGAGACGCCGAGGCTGTGCCGCTCGGTGAGCGCCTTGGAGCCGACGGGCTCCTCGGTGCCGACATAGTCGTGGACGATGGCGCGCAGCACTTCGAGCCTGCGTTCATTGAGCATCCGCGCACACCTCCACCTTTTTGCCCTGAAACCTGTCTGCCTGCGACCCCGCCTGGCACTCCCCACGGGCGAGTGCCAGTCATTACCGCGCCCAGTGTACGGCCGCAAGGTACGACCCCGGCAAGGGCCGGACCCCTATGTCGGTACGACGGCCGGGGCAGCGGCTGCCAAGCCGCCCGTGCGGGGCTAGCGTCGGCTTATGGATGTGGCACTGGCTTGGGACGAGGCGGGTTGGGAGCGGCTCGCGCCGCATGTGGGGCGGCGGCGCCTCCCCGTCTGGGACTGCACGGCGGGCCTTGTCGTCGGCGGCGGATCGGCGCTGATGATCGAGGCGGGGGCGACCCTGCGCGAGGGGGCGGAGCTGCGCACCCAGGCACGGGGCATCCTCGGCGGGGGCCGCCGGGTCACGCACCTCGCCCTGACGCACCCGCACTTCGACCATGTGCTCGGCGCCGCGGCGTTCGCGGGCGTGGAGGTGTACGGCGCGGTCGGCCTCGACACACTCCTCGTGAAGGGCCGCGACGAGCTGCGCGAGGACGCCGTGCGGCACGGCGTCGCCCCGGACGCCGCCGCGGAGGCCGCCGACCTGCTCGTCCACCCGCACCACTTGGTGTGCGGGGAGTGGACGCTCGACCTGGGCGGCGGGGTGCAGGTCCTGCTCGCGAACGTCGGCCCCGGCCACTCGGGCCACGACCTGGCGGTCCTTGTTCCCGGCACGGACAGCTCTCCGGAGATCGTCTTCTGCGGCGACCTGGTCGAGGAGTCTGGCGAACCGCAGGCGGGGGCGGACGCGGTCCCGAAGCAGTGGCCGGCGGCGCTCGACCGGCTCCTCTCCCTGGGCGGGGATGACGCGCTGTACGTGCCGGGGCACGGTGCGGTGGTCGATGCGGCATTTGTCCGTGCGCAACGCGCCACTCTGGCGGCCCGCTTCGGCGTGTCGTAGCCGGTCGTACGCCCTTTCTCTTATCGTCATGCGAATGCGCCAGTACTCCGCAGACCTCACCCCGCCGTGGAAGAAGCCGAAGCCCGTGCCGGAGGTCGCCGCGGAGGCGGACCTCGTGGTGGAGGAGCTTGCCACCGGCTTCTGCGGGGCGGTGATCCGCTGCGAGAAGACGGCGCAGGGCCCGACGGTGACCCTGGAGGACCGCTTCGGCGAGCACCGCGTCTTCCCGATGACCCCGGGGGGCTTCGCCCTGGAGGGCCGGACGGTCACACTCGTCCGCCCGTCCGCCGCCTCTTCTCCTTCTCCCGTACGCCCCACACGCACCGCCTCCGGTTCGGTGGCCGTGCCGGGGGCGCGGGCCCGGGTCGCCCGTGCGGGGCGGATCTACGTCGAGGGCCGGCACGACGCGGAGCTCGTCGAGCGGGTGTGGGGCGACGACCTGCGGATCGAGGGCGTGGTCGTCGAGTACCTGGAGGGCATCGACGACCTTCCCGCGATCGTGGCCGACTTCTCCCCCGGTCCCGACGCGCGTCTGGGCGTCCTGGTGGACCACTTGGTGCCCGGCTCCAAGGAGTCGAGGATCGCGGCGCAGGTGAGTTCGTCTTCGGCGCTGGTGGTGGGGCACCCCTACATCGACGTGTGGGAGGCGGTGAAGCCGTCGTCGGTGGGGATCGCCGCGTGGCCCCGGGTCCCGCGCGGCCAGGACTGGAAGACGGGCGTCTGTGAGGCGCTCGGCTGGCCCCCGAACACGGGGGCCGCGTGGCAGCGGATCCTGGGCTCGGTGCGCAGCTACCGGGATCTTGAACCGGCGCTTCTGGGCCGCGTGGAGGAGTTGATCGACTTCGTCACGGGGGGCGAGTCCTAGCCCGCCGTAACTGGCCGCGGGCCCTGATCCCCTACTACACCGCCGCTGCGCGCCGGATCTTTCCCGCCCACCCAGCCCGGCCGAGATCGGCATTTCAGCCCGTCCGGCGTTTGAGGACCGGGGTCTGGGGCGGAGCCCCAGTTTCGGGAAGGGGCGGGATTGGGGAAAGCCCCGCAGGGACCGCCCGAACCTCAGCCGATCAGTCCACCAGATCCCGCACCACCGCATCCGCCAGCAACCGCCCCCGCAGAGTAAGAACCGCCCGCCCCTCCCCGTAGGGCCCCGCCTCCAGCAGCCCATCGGAAAGCGCCCGCCCCGCAGCGGCGAGCCCCGCAGGACGCAGCAGCGCCAACGGACACCCCTCAAGCAGCCGCAGCTCCAGCAGGATCCGCTCCACCCGCCGGTCCTCCGAGGCGAGAATCTCCCGCCCAGCACCAGGCGAGCGCCCAGCGGCCAGCGCCCCCGCGTAAGCCCCGGGATGCTTGACGTTCCACCACCGCACGCCCCCGACATGGCTGTGGGCCCCCGGCCCGGCCCCCCACCAGTCGGCCCCCCGCCAGTACAGCTCGTTGTGCAGGCACCGCCCGGCATCGGAAGTGGCCCAGTTGGACACCTCGTACCAGGAGAATCCCGCACCCCCGAGCACCTCGTCGGCGATCAGGTACCGGTCCGCGTGCACGTCGTCGTCCGTCATCGGCACCTCACCCCGCCGAATCCGCCGCGCCAGCTGCGTGCCCTCCTCGACGATCAGGGCGTAGGCGCTGACGTGGTCGGGTCCGGCGCCGATCGCCGCGTCAAGCGTGGCCCGCCAGTCGTCGTCGGTCTCGCCCGGCGTGCCGTAAATGAGGTCGAGGTTGACGTGCTCGAAGCCCGCCGCCCGCGCCTCCGCCACGCATGCCTCGGGCCGCCCGGGGGTGTGCGTACGGTCGAGCACCTTCAGTACGTGCTGCTTGGCGCTCTGCATCCCGAAGGAGACGCGGTTGAAGCCCCCGGCCCGCAGTTCGCCCAGGTACGCCGGATCGACGGACTCGGGGTTCGCCTCGGTGGAGATCTCGGCGTCGTCCGCGAGCCCGAACTCCTCCCGCACGGCCGCCAGCATGCGGACCAGGTCGGCCGCGGCGAGGAGCGTCGGCGTACCGCCTCCGACGAAGACGGTCTGTACCGGGCGCGGATCGTCCCCGAGGACCTTCCGCGCCATCCGCACCTCGTCGATCAAGGTGTCCGCGTAGTTGTCGCGTGAGGCGAGCACGCCGCCGGAGCCGCGCAGCTCGGTCGCCGTGTAGGTGTTGAAGTCGCAGTAGCCGCAGCGCGTGGCGCAGTACGGGACGTGGAGGTAGAAGCCGAGCGGGCGGGCCCCCGCTCCCTGCAGGGCGGACGCGGGCAGCGCGCCGTCCTCGGGCATGGGCTCACCATCGGGCAGTGCGGAAGGCATACCTTCGATTGTCCCGCACCGCGGAGGAAGCCGACGCCGCGCGCGAAGCCGCTACTGCGCCTGCAGCACGAGCACCGCCAGATCGTCGTCCGGCGGCCGATCGGAAAACTCGTGCACCAGCCTCTTGATCCGTTCCGCCACCAGCGCCGCGTCAAGACCGGCGCAGCCCGCGAACGCCGTCGCGAGACCGTCGCCGTCGTCGAACATGTGCAGGCCGGCCCGGCGCTCCGTCACCCCGTCCGTGACGCAGAGCAGGGTGTCACCCGTCCGCAGCTCGAAGGTCTCGCTCGTGTACGTCGCGTCGTCCACGACCCCGAGCAGCAGCTGGGGCGTGGCCGCCGGGCGGACCGTGCCGTCCGGGGAGAGGAGGAGCGGCAGCGGATGTCCGGCGCTGGCCACCGTGCAGCGCACCCCGCCGTCGTCCATGGGCACCAGCTCGCCGTAGAGGAGGGAGAGGAAGCGGGAAGTGGCCCCGTCCGGCGGCAGACCCTGGCCGCCTGCGACCGCGACCACCGCCGCGGCGGCGTCCGCCGCCTCCGTCGCGTCGTCGAGGAGGAGCTGGTTGAGGCGGTCGAGGACTTCCGCGACCGCGTACCCCTCGCGGGCGAGCAGCCGCAGCCACGGCCGGGCGAGGCCGATCACGACGGCGGCCTCGACGCCCTTGCCCTGTACGTCGCCGAGTGCGAAGCACCAGCGGCCCTTGCCCGCCTGGAACACGTCGTAGAAGTCGCCGCCGGGGCCGCCCTTGTCCCGCGGCTCGTACACCACACCGCTGTGCACCCCGGGGATCTCCGCGACGGAGCTCGGAAGCAGGCCGCGCTGCAGGACCTGGCTGATGGTGGCCTGCCGCTGATAGCGCCGCGCCGCGCCGATGGCCAGCGCGACGCGGCGGCTGAAGTCCTCGATGAGGCCCGTGACTTCGTCGGCGAAGCGCACCGTCCCGGCCCGCCCGATGACGAGCGTGCCCAGCGCGCGCCCGCCCGCCATGAGGCGGTACGCCAGGGCCGTGCCGGTCGCCTCACCGGTCAGCGCCTCGGCGGGCCACAGCACGGGGACGGCACCGGAGCCCGCCGATTCGGGCAGCCGGGGCGGTTCCTTCTCCAGGCTGCGGCGCAGCTCCTCTATCCGCTGCTCACTGGTGTGCCAGACGCGGGCGAGCCGGCTGCCCGGGGCGCCGCCCGCGGCACCGCGCGGTGCGACCTCCGGCTCGTCGTCGAGCCATACCGCGCACCAGTCCGCGAGCCGCGGCACCAGCAGCTGCCCGGCGAGGGCGGCCACCAGGTCCTCGTCGAACTGCCCGGCGAGCAGATCGGACGCCTCGGCGAGGAAGGTGAGCGCGCCGCGGTTGACCCACTCCGTGTCGTGCGTGATCCGCTTCGGCAGCGGCGCGAGGATCTCGGCGGCGCGCAGCCCTCGCTGCATCGCCTGTTCACTCGCGTACGACTCGATCTCCTGGACCGCCTGCACGCCTTCGACAGGGAGGCGGGCCCAGACGGTCTTGGTGCCGGTGCGGTAGGTGATGCCCCAGGAGTCGGAGAGGGTCGCGACGAGCTGGAGACCCCGGCCGTACTCGGGTGTGCCGGGCGGCTGGGGCACGGGCTCGCTGCGGACCGCGCGGGCGGGATGGTGGTCGGAGACCTCGATGACCAGGGTGTCGAAGCTCTCCCCCAGGCCCGCCTCGTCGAGCCGGCACAGCAGCTCGACCGTGGTGCCCGCGTGCACCACGGCGTTCGTGACGAGTTCGCTGACCAGCAGCACGGCGTCGTCCGCGAGACGGTCGGTGACGCCCGCCGCAGCGGGCACCGCGAGCTCGGTCCAGTCGGCGAGCGCCGCGCGCACGAACTTGCGCGCGGCGGCGGGCGCCATCGGGTTCCCGGGCAGCGATGTGCACACCACCGCCGGCGGGCCGGGCTGGTGCTCCGGCTGGGCGGACGCACGGAAAGTGGTCTCCCGTTGCATCGGAATGGACCCCACGTTTCGGCTCCTGAGCAGTTCGGTCGAATACGCCTCAGGCGACACGAACAGAGTGACAGACTGGCCACGCCCATAAGCACCGAGTTACTGAAGTGGGCCGCTATGAGTGAGAACAGTGCTATGCCCGCGCTCGGTTACGGTCGAATTCCGGCCCCGAAACGAGCTCCGATACCCGCGCCGTCAGACGGACATGCTCCGGATGCGACGCCAGAAATCACCCCGGAGACCGTCCCGGAGACCGTCCCCGAAGCGATCTCCGACCTGCGCCCGCTCCTGGCCGCCATGCGGTCCGCGCGGGACGGGGACTTCACGAAGGTCCCGGTGACCGGCCACGGCATGACCGCGGAGCTGCACTCCGTGTTCAACGAGATGATGGACCGCTCCCTGCACTTCGACGGCGAACTCGCCCGCGTACGCCGGGAGATCATCCGCCACGGACACCTCGACGAGCGCTTCAGCGCGAGCCCGGGGCACGGCAGCTGGGCCACCCGCGTCCAGGACGTCAACTCGCTGCTCGACTCCCTGGTCGCCCCGGCGGCCAACGCGACCCGCGTCCTGAACGCGGTCGCGGGCGGCGACCTCACGCAGCGCGTGGACCTGCACGACGGCACGCGCGAGCTGCGGGGCGACCTGCGGCGTCTGGGCCGCGCGGTGAACACGATGGTCGACCAGTTGTCGCTCTTCACGGGCGAGGTCACCCGCGTCGCCCGTGAGGTCGGCACGGAGGGGCGGCTCGGTGGGCGCGCCAAGGTGCGTGGCCTGTCGGGCAGTTGGCGGGACGTGACGGAGGCCGTGAACACGATGGCTGCCCGGCTCACCGCCCAGGTGCGTGACATCGCCCTGGTGACGACGGCGGTGGCGCAGGGCGACCTGACGCGGACCGTCACGGTCGAGGCGACGGGCGAGCTGCTCGAACTGAAGCTGACCGTCAACACGATGGTCGAGCAGCTCTCCGCGTTCGCCGCCGAGGTGACGCGGGTGGCCCGCGAGGTGGGCACCGAAGGCCAGTTGGGCGGCCGGGCGCAGGCCCGCGGTGTGTCCGGCGTATGGAAGGACCTCACCGACAACGTCAACTTCATGGCGTCGAACCTCACCTCTCAGGTGCGGAACATCGCCCAGGTCACCACGGCCGTCGCCAACGGCGACCTGAGCCAGAAGATCACCGTCGACGCCCGGGGCGAGATCCTGGAGCTGAAGTCGACGGTGAACACGATGGTGGACCAGCTCTCCGCGTTCGCCGACGAGGTCACGCGCGTGGCCCGTGAGGTCGGCACGGAAGGCAATCTGGGCGGCCGGGCTCAGGTGCGTGGCGTGTCCGGCGTATGGAAGGACCTCACCGACAACGTCAACTTCATGGCGGACAACCTCACCTCACAGGTGCGCAATATCGCCCTCGTGTCGACGGCCGTCGCCCAGGGCGACCTCGGCAAGAAGATCACGGTCGAGGCGAAGGGCGAGATCCTCGAACTGAAGTCGACCATCAACACGATGGTGGACCAGCTCTCCGCGTTCGCCGACGAGGTCACCCGCGTCGCCCGCGAGGTCGGCACGGAAGGCAACCTCGGCGGCCAGGCCCAGGTGCGTGGCGTGTCCGGCGTATGGAAGGACCTCACCGACAACGTCAACTTCATGGCGCTGAACCTCACCTCACAGGTGCGGAACATCGCCCAGGTCACCACGGCCGTCGCCAACGGCGACCTGTCCAAGATGATCACGGTGACGGCGCGCGGCGAGATCCTGGAGCTGAAGGACACCGTCAACACGATGGTGGAGCAGCTGCGCGCCTTCGCGAACGAGGTGACCCGTGTGGCCCGCGAGGTCGGAACGGACGGCAGGCTCGGCGGGCGGGCCCAGGTGCTCGGCGTATCGGGTGTGTGGAAGGACCTGACCGACAACGTCAACTACATGGCCGACAACCTCACGGGGCAGGTCCGCAACATCGCGCAGGTCGCGACGGCGGTGGCCCAGGGCGACCTCTCCAAGAAGATCGACGTGGACGCGCGCGGCGAGATCCTGGAGCTGAAGACCACCATCAACACCATGGTGGACACGCTGTCCTCCTTCTCATCCGAGGTCACCCGCGTGGCCCGCGAGGTTGGTTCCGAGGGCCAACTGGGCGGCCAGGCAAGGGTCGAGGGCGTCTATGGCACGTGGAAGCGGCTGACGACGAACGTGAACGAGCTGGCCCTGAACCTCACCACGCAGGTCCGCGCGATCGCCGAGGTCGCGTCGGCCGTGGCGCAGGGCGACATGACCCGCTCCATCACGGTCGAGACCCGTGGCGAGGTCTCCGAGCTCAAGAACAACATCAACGTCATGGTCTCCAACCTCCGTGAGACCACCCGCGCCAAGGACTGGCTGGAGTCGAACCTCGCCCGTCTCGCGGGTCTGATGCAGGGCCACCGCGATCTGATGGAGGTCGCCGACCTGATCCTGCGCGAGCTGACCCCGCTGGTGAACGCGCAGTACGGCGCCTTCTTCCTGGCCGACCCGGATGCCGGGGAGGCCACGACGCTGCAGACTCCCCCGGTCAAGGGGCTCGCCTTCATCGCCGGGTACGGCTCAGCGCAGGGCTCGGTCGTCGACACCGGTGCGATGCCCGCGCACGGCCTGGTGCGTCAGGCCGCTCTGGAGAAGAAGCGGATCCTGGTCGACGAGGTCCCGCCCGACTACATCAAGATCACTTCGGGGCTCGGGGACGCCGTCCCTGCCAGCCTGGTGATCATCCCCATCCTCTTCGAGGACAAGCTCCTCGGCGTGATCGAGCTGGCCACCTTCTCCCGCTTCTCGGACGTGCACCTGGCGTTCTTCGACCAGTTCGTGAGCACCATCGGCGTCGCGATCAACACGATCATCGCCAACTCCCGTACGGAATCACTGCTCAGCGAGTCCCAGCGGCTCGCCACGCAGCTCCAGGACCGCTCGGACGAACTCCAGCTCCAGCAGGCTGAGTTGCAGCGCTCGAACGCCGAACTGGAGGAGAAGGCGGCGCTCCTGGCCACCTCCTCGCAGTACAAGTCGGAGTTCCTCGCCAACATGTCGCACGAGCTGCGCACCCCGCTGAACTCCCTGCTCATCCTGGCCCGGCTGCTCTCCGACAACCCGGACAGCCATCTCTCCGACCAGGAAGTGCAGTTCGCGACCACGATCCACCGCTCGGGCTCCGACCTCCTCCAGCTCATCAACGACATCCTGGACCTGTCGAAGATCGAGGCGGGCCGGATGGACGTACGCCCCAAGAAGCTCCCTCTGATCAAGGTCCTCGACTACGTCCACGCGACGTTCCGCCCGCTCACCCTGGACCGCGGGCTCGCCTTCGAGGTGTCGGTCGGCGAGGACGTGCCGCGCGAGATGTTCTCGGACGAGCAACGGCTCCAGCAGATCCTGCGCAACCTCCTGTCCAACGCGGTCAAGTTCACCGCGAGCGGCGGCGTCGAGCTGCGCGTGAGCCGCGTCAACAACACCAGTGAGCGGCGGCTCCACGACGGCGGCGACCGGCTCTGTTTCGCCGTCAAGGACACCGGCATCGGCATCCCGGCCGATCAACTCCCGGCCATCTTCGAGGCGTTCCAGCAGGCCGACGGCACCACCAACCGCAAGTACGGCGGCACCGGCCTCGGCCTCTCCATCAGCCGCGAGATCGCCGGGCTGCTCGGCGGCCGCATCACCGCGCAGAGCACCCCGGGCCAGGGCTCCGTGTTCTCGCTGTACGTCCCCGTGGTGCACCCCGGACACGGACCCGCCGCCGCGGCGTACGCGGCGACCAGGTCGCTCACGACACCGGAGCCGCACGACGACCGGGTCACCATGACCCCGCACACCTTCCACGACCAGAACGACAGCTGGCCGACGCCCACCAAGCTGGAGGAGTACAGGGAGGGCCCCGCCGGCCGGATACTGCGCGGGCGCCGCGTCCTGATCGTGGACGACGACATCCGCAACGTCTTCGCGCTCACCCATGTGCTGAGCCGTGTCGGCATGCCCGTCCTCTACGCGGAGAACGGCCGTGAAGGCATCGAGACCCTGGAGCGCAATCCCGACACCGACCTCATCCTGATGGACATCATGATGCCGGAGATGGACGGCTACGAAACCATTTCCGCCATCCGCCGCAGCCCCCGCTGGACCGGTCTTCCCATCATCGCGCTGACCGCCAAGGCCATGCCGGGCGACCGCGAGAAGGCCATCGAACAGGGTGCGAGCGACTACGTACCCAAGCCCGTGGACGTGGACCAGCTGCTCACCGTCGCCTGCGCCCTACTGGCCCCCGAGGGCGAGGGCACGGCAGAGCCGGACACCCCCACCACAGCAGAGAAACCCGTTGCACCGGAACCGGCAGGCGCTCAAGGGGAGACCGCGGTTCCGCCGACGATCGAGTGAGGCACTGTCACCATGAGCACAGAGGTCATGACCGACAACCGCGCGAGCATCCTCCTTGTCGATGACATGGAGGACAATCTGATGGCGCTGGAAGCCGTCCTGGGGTCACTGAACGAACCGCTGGTACGCGCCCGTTCGGGCGAGGAGGCGATGAAGGCGCTCTTGCGCCAACGTTTCGCCGTGATCCTCCTGGACGTCCGCATGCCGGGGATGGACGGCTTCGAGACCGCGTCGAACATCAAACGGCTCGACCAGACCAAGGACGTGCCCATCATCTTCCTGACGGGCACCGACAACGACGCGGGCTACGCCTTCCGCGGCTACGCGACGGGCGCCGCGGACTATCTGACCAAACCGTTCGACCCCTGGGTGCTGCGCGCCAAGGTCACCGTCTTCCTCGAACTGCACCGCAAGAACCAGCAGTTGGAGAAGATCCTGGCGCGCGAGCAGCAGCAGTTCGACGAGCTGGCGGCCCGCCTCTCGGCGATCGAGACGCACATGGCGGCCAGCAGCCTCAAGGACGTCCTCGAACTGCGCCACCATGTGACGCACATGGAGGAGCTGGTGAGGGAGATGCGGCGCGGGCGGGGCGCCTGACCCATGTGCCCCATGGGTCCAACCCCCCGCCCACGTGCGGGACTTGAGGCTCAGGCCTCGCGCGAGCCCGCGTACATCTCGTCGATCAGGTGCTGGTACTCGCGCTCGACGACCGGGCGCTTCAGCTTCAGGCTGGGCGTCAGCTCGCCGTGCTCGATGTCCAGATCGCGGGGCAGCAGCTTGAACTTCTTGACGGTCTGCCAGCGCTGCAGACCTTCGTTGAGCTGCTTCACATAGCCCTCGATGAGCTCGACCGTCGCCGGCGCCGCGACCACGTCGGCGTAGCTCTTGCCGTCCATGCCGTTGTCCTTGGCCCAGGCCAGGATGGACGGTTCGTCGAGCGCGATCAGAGCGGTGCAGAAGTTCCGGTCGGCGCCGTGCACCAGGATGTTGGAGACGTACGGGCAGACGGCCTTGAACTGGCCCTCGACCTCGGCGGGCGCGATGTACTTGCCGCCGGAGGTCTTGATCAGGTCCTTCTTGCGGTCGGTGATCCGCAGGTAGCCGTCCGTGGACAGCTCGCCGATGTCACCGGTGTGGAACCACCCGTCGGACTCCAGGACCTCGGCCGTCTTCTCGGGGAGGCCGTGGTAGCCCTCCATGATGCCGGGGCCGCGCAGCAGGATCTCGCCGTCGTCCGCGATCCGGACCTCGGTGCCGGGCAGCGGCTTGCCGACGGTGCCGGTGCGGTAGGCCTCGCCGGGGTTGACGAAGGAGGCCGCGGAGGACTCGGTGAGGCCGTAGCCCTCCAGGATGTGGATGCCCGCGCCGGCGAAGAAGTAGCCGATGTCGGGCGCGAGCGCGGCCGACCCTGAGACGGCGGCGCGCAGGCGTCCGCCGAAGGCCTCCCGCAGCTTGGAGTAGACGAGCGCGTCGGCGACCTTGTGCTTGGCGCCGAGACCGAAGGGCACGGACGCGTTGCCGGTCCTGCGGAAGTTGTCCTGGCTGACCTTCGCGTACTCGCGGGAGACGTCGGCGGCCCACAGGAAGATCTTGTACTTGGCGCCGCCGCCGGCCCGTGCCTTGGCCGCGACCCCGTTGTAGACCTTCTCGAAGATGCGCGGCACGGCGGCCATGTACGTCGGCTGCACCACCGGAAGGTTCTCGATGATCTTGTCGACGCGGCCGTCGACCGCGGTGACGTGCCCGAGCTCGATCTGCCCGGAGGTCAGCACCTTGCCGAAGACGTGCGCGAGCGGCAGCCACAGGTACTGCACGTCGTCCGGGCCGAGGAGACCGGTCGCCGCGATGGCCTTCGCCATGTACGACCAGTTGTCCTGCGGCAGGCGCACGCCCTTGGGGCGGCCCGTGGTGCCTGAGGTGTAGATGATCGTGGCGAGCTGGTCCTTGGTGATCGCCGCGATCCGCTCCTTGACCGCCCCCGGGTTCTTCTCCAGGTGGGCGGCGCCGCGCGCCTCCAGGTCGGCGAGGGTGAGCACCCAGCCATCGGGGTCGCCTTCGACGGGCTCCGCGCCCTCGGCGTCGATCACCACGACATGCCGGAGATCGGGCAGCTCGGCCCGCTTCTCGCGGGCCTTGGCGAGCTGCTCGGCGTCCTCGGCGATCAGCACCCGGCTGTCGGAGTCGGCCAGGATGTAGGTGGACTCCTCGGCGTTGGTCTGCGGATACACCGTGGTGGTGGCCGCGCCCGCGCAGAGGATGCCGAGGTCGGCGAGGATCCACTCGACCCGCGTGGACGAGGCGAGCGCCACCCGGTCCTCGGGGGCGAGGCCGAGCTCGATGAGGCCCGCCGAGATCGCGTAGACCCGCTCGGCGGCCTGCGCCCAGCTCAGCGACTTCCATTCGTCGGGGCCCTCGCCGGAGGCCGCCGGCACGGGATAGCGATAGGCCTCGGCGTCGGGCGTGGCAGCCACGCGTTCCAGCAAGAGATGCGCCACGGACGGCGGACGGTTCTCGATCAAGGTCTGTGTGTCGCTCACGACATCCTCCGGACCCGCGACAATGCGGCGACTGGCTGGCGGCTGCTGGTCTTGTTTAACTTGCGAGTAACCTACGAGCAGTGATCAGAGTAGAGCGCCGAGGCCCGGTGCGTAAGGGGCATCTGCCTGTCACTTCCTACAAGAACGGGTCCGCCGCGCAAGAGCGCGACGGACCCGCTGAGATGCCTGTGTGACGCCCGTGCCGGACGGGGCGGCGGCTGAGGTGTGGGCTACTTCTTGGCCTTGCCCGGACCGCTGTCGTCGCTGGAGAGCACCGCGATGAAGGCTTCCTGCGGCACCTCGACGGAGCCGACCATCTTCATGCGCTTCTTGCCCTCCTTCTGCTTCTCGAGCAGCTTGCGCTTACGCGAGATGTCACCGCCGTAGCACTTGGCGAGGACGTCCTTTCGGATGGCGCGGATGGTCTCGCGGGCGATGACCCGGGAGCCGATCGCGGCCTGGACGGGAATCTCGAAGGCCTGGCGCGGGATGAGCTCGCGCAGCTTGGCGACGAGCCGCACGCCGTACGCGTACGCCGCGTCCTTGTGCGTGACGGCCGAGAAGGCGTCGACCTTGTCGCCGTGCAGCAGGATGTCGACCTTGACGAGCTGGGCGGACTGCTCGCCGGTGGGCTCGTAGTCCAGCGAGGCATAACCGCGCGTCTTGGACTTGAGCTGGTCGAAGAAGTCGAACACGATCTCGGCGAGGGGCAGCGTGTAGCGGATCTCCACACGGTCCTCGGAGAGGTAGTCCATGCCGAGCAGGGTGCCGCGCCTGTTCTGGCACAGCTCCATGATCGAGCCGATGAACTCGCTGGGCGCGAGGAGCGTGGCGCGCACGACGGGCTCGAAGACCTGGTCGATCTTGCCCTCGGGGAACTCACTCGGGTTGGTGACCGTGTGCTCGGTGCCGTCCTCCATGACCACGCGGTAGACCACGTTCGGAGCGGTGGCGATGAGGTCGAGCCCGAACTCGCGCTCGAGCCGCTCACGGATCACGTCGAGGTGAAGCAGACCCAGGAAGCCCACACGGAAGCCGAAGCCGAGGGCGGCCGACGTCTCCGGCTCGTAGACAAGGGCGGCGTCGTTGAGCTGCAGCTTGTCGAGGGCCTCGCGCAGGTCGGGGTACTCCGAGCCGTCCAGCGGATAGAGACCCGAGAAGACCATCGGCTTCGGGTCCTTGTAACCGCCGAGGGCCTCGGTGGCGCCATTGTGCAGGGAGGTGATCGTGTCGCCGACCTTGGACTGACGGACGTCCTTCACGCCGGTGATGATGTAGCCCACCTCGCCGACGCCGATGCCGTCGGCCGGGGTCATCTCGGGCGATGAGACACCGATCTCAAGGAGCTCGTGGGTGGCGCCGGTGGACATCATCCGGATGCGCTCACGCCTGTTGAGCTGGCCGTCGATGACTCGTACGTAGGTCACGACGCCTCGGTAGGAGTCGTA
This sequence comes from Streptomyces rectiviolaceus, assembly GCF_039533825.1. Taxonomy (NCBI): domain Bacteria; kingdom Bacillati; phylum Actinomycetota; class Actinomycetes; order Kitasatosporales; family Streptomycetaceae; genus Streptomyces; species Streptomyces rectiviolaceus. Next base: position 17,794 of record NZ_BAAAUG010000148.1, on the reverse strand, counting down.
CACCGAGTCGAAGATCATCGCGCGCGCCGGGGCGTCCGCGACGCCGACCGGCGGCGGAACCTCGGCGACGACCTTGTCGAGCAGCGCCTCGACGCCCATGCCGGTCTTCGCGGAGACCTTCAGCACGTCCTCCGGCTCGCAGCCGATGAGGTTGGCGAGCTCCTCGGAGAACTTCTCCGGCTGGGCGGCCGGCAGGTCGATCTTGTTGAGCACCGGGACGATCTTGAGGTCGTTCTCCATCGCCAGGTAGAGGTTGGCGAGAGTCTGAGCCTCGATGCCCTGCGCCGCGTCCACGAGGAGGACCGTGCCCTCACAGGCCGCGAGCGAGCGGGACACCTCGTACGTGAAGTCCACGTGACCCGGGGTGTCGATCATGTTGAGGATGTGGGTCTTGCTCTGCTCGGCGCCCGGGCCCTCCGTGGGGGCCCAGGGCAGCCGCACCGCCTGGGACTTGATCGTGATGCCGCGCTCACGCTCGATGTCCATGCGGTCGAGGTACTGGGCGCGCATCTGCCGCTGCTCGACCACACCGGTCAGCTGGAGCATCCGGTCGGCGAGCGTGGACTTGCCGTGGTCGATGTGCGCGATGATGCAGAAATTGCGGATCAGAGCCGGGTCGGTACGGCTCGGCGCGGGCACATTTTTAGGGGTCGCGGGCACGCAGGGTCCTGTCTCTTGAGGCGCCTGTCGCCTCGGGTCGGATCTATACGTAGGTTCCATGGTCCCATGGGTGAGGTACTGGGCCCGGTTTGGGCCGGTCCGGGTGGGCGGCCGAGCCCGGATTGGGCCGATCCGGGTGGGCGGCCGAGGCCGGATTGGGCCGGTCGGAGGGCGGCTGGTAATCTGGGCAGCTGTGTCTCCTGGCCCTCTCGGTCCCACTCGGTACTGACGGTCCTGAGGCGCGTGTCAAAGAAACTCATCTGCAGTACCTCTGCAGTACCTGAACCTGAAAAGGCTCTTTCGTGGCGAACATCAAGTCCCAGATCAAGCGGATCAAGACCAACGAGAAGGCGCGTCAGCGCAACAAGGCGGTCAAGTCTTCCCTGAAGACCGCGATCCGCAAGGCTCGCGAGGCCGTTGCCGCTGGTGACACCCAGAAGGCCGTCGAGGCGACGCGCGAGGCTTCGCGCCAGCTCGACAAGGCCGTCTCCAAGGGCGTCATCCACAAGAACCAGGCCGCCAACAAGAAGTCGGCGCTTGCTTCGAAGGCCGCGTCCCTCCAGGCCTGAAACCCTTGCCCCGGCTCGCCGGGGCGCTGATCAATCCTCCCGCGAGGGTAATTCGAGCCCTCTACCTCGAATCGCGGACAGACCACGCAGTACGCCACGCTGCGACGATGCCCCCGGCCCACTCCGGGGGCATTGCTGTGTTTGAGGTCGGCTGACGCCTGTGGGGGCGCCCCGTCAGGGGCGCGGGGAACTGCGCGACCAGTCACAGACGACCCGCAGATTCAGAACCGACGGGTGCTCAGCGGGGTACTCAGCGGCGCAGGCCCAGTGGCAACGCCCAGTGGCAACGCCTAGCGGCGGGGCCTGGCCGCGCGAGCGACGGCGACGACGGCCTTCTCCAGGGCGTACTCGGGATCGTCCCCGCCCCCCTTGACCCCCGCATCGGCCGCCGCGACAGCGGTAAGCGCGGCGGCGACCCCGTCAGGAGTCCACCCCCGCATCTGCTGCCGCACCCGATCGATCTTCCAGGGCGGCATGCCCAGCTCACGAGCGAGGTCGGCCGGACGCCCGCCCCGCGCGGATGACAGCTTCCCGATGGCCCGCACGGCCTGTGCCAACGCGCTGGTGATCAGGACGGGAGCGACACCGGTCGACAGGGACCAGCGCAACGCTTCGAGCGCTTCAGCGGCTCGCCCCTCCACCGCACGGTCGGCCACGGTGAAGCTGGAGGCCTCGGCGCGGCCCGTGTAATAGCGGCCGACGATCGCCTCGTCGATCGTGCCCTCGACGTCCGCCACCAGCTGGGAGGCCGCAGACGCGAGCTCCCGCAGATCGCTGCCGATCGAGTCGACAAGGGCCTGGCACGCCTCGGGCGTGGCCGAACGGCCCAGGGCGCGGAACTCGCTCCGCACGAACGAGAGCCGATCCGCGGCCTTGGTCATCTTGGGGCAGGCGACCTCACGGGCCCCCGCCTTGCGGGCCGCGTCGAGCAGACCCTTGCCTTTGGCCCCGCCCGCGTGCAGCAGGATCAGGGTGATCTCCTCGGCGGGCGACCCGAGATACGCCTTCACGTCCTTGATCGTGTCGGCCGACAGATCCTGCGCGTTGCGCACGACCACGACCTTGCGCTCGGCGAAGAGCGAGGGGCTGGTCAGCTCGGCGAGCGTGCCGGGCTGCAGCTGGTCGGAGGTGAGGTCGCGCACGTCCGTGTCCGCGTCGGCGGCACGGGCGGCCGCGACCACCTGCTGCACGGCGCGGTCGAGGAGGAGGTCCTCCTGGCCCACGGCGAGCGTGAGAGGAGCGAGCGGGTCGGCGGTATCTGTCTTCCTGGCCATCGCGGTCAAGCATCCCACGCGGCACTGACAGCCCGTCCCGTACAGCCGGTTCCCGGGCGGCTCGCCCCGTACCGGAGAATGGCCAGGTGACCGACGTACGACATGTCCTGGTGCTGCCCGACCGCGATGCCGCGGAGGAAGTGGCCGAAGAACTCCCCGACCGATTCGGCGTGCGCGAGCAGCCTCAACTCGTCCGTGACGCCCTGGCCGGTGAGGACGACGCCGAGGACGCCCAGTGGCTGGTCGTGGTCGAGGACCCCGAGCGACGCCTCGACCGCACGGCGCTCGACGCACTGGCGGCGGAGCACGAGGGCTGGCTCGAGGCTCCCTAGGCTTCCTGACGGGGGCCCGACGGGGCCGTCGTGAGCCCGGCGGGGGACGGGCGTCAGCCCTTGGGCAGGACCTGGATGTCGAGGTCGATCGTGATGCTGGGGCCGATCGCCGCGATGCCACGGGCGAGCATCGTCTGCCAGTTGATCGTGAAGTCGTCGCGGTGCAGCTCGGTGGAGGCACGGCAGGCGACGCGGGTCTCACCCTCCAGGCCCTGGCCGACCCCGAGGTACTCCGTCTCCAGCGTGACCGTGCGCGTCACGCCGTGCAGCGTCAGGCCGCCCGTGATCGCCCAGCGGCTGCCGCCCTTGTGCACGAAGCGGTCGCCGTAGAACTCCATCGTCGGGAAGCGCCCCACGTCGAGGAAGTCGCCGGACCGCAGGTGGTCGTCGCGCATCTGTACCGCGGTGTCGATGGAGGCGGCGTCGATGACGACGTGCATCGCGGAGTCCTCCATGCGCTCCCCCAGCCGTATGGCACCCGCGAAGCTGTTGAACCGGCCGTGAATACGGGCAAGACCGATGTGCCGCGCGGTGAAGGCGACCGAGGAGTGCAGGGGGTCGATCTCCCAGTCACCGGGCTCGGGCAGCGCCGGGGGCGGGGCTATCTGGAGCATGACGTCACCGAGCGAGGCGTGCGCGCTCTCCCCGACCGTGGCGTTCGCCCGGTACGGCGTGAACCCTTCCGCCGAGACCGCAAGGCGGTAGTCACCGGCCGGAACGGTCGCGACGAACGAACCGAACGGATCAAGGCCCCCGCCGACGACCTTGCGCCCCATGGCATCGCTGACCGCGAACTCCGCGTGCCGCACAGGCTCATTGACGGGATCGAGCACCCGGCAGCTGAGCACTCCCGCACTGGGCGGAACCGCCACGGCGGACAAGGGACCCCCGACCCGACCTACCCGGCCCGCCCGGCCCGCCCCAAGCCGTCCTGCCCCACCGGCTCGTCCTGCCCCAGCCGTCCTTCCTGCCCCACCGGCCCGGTTCGTCCGACCGGCTCGGTTCGTACGGTCTCCCAGCCAACGGCCGAACATATGCGACACACCCCCGCGCACCTTGACAACTCCTGTCACGAAGAGGCATTCGATCACCGTTGCGGCATTCGATGCAACACGAACCCACTTCGCTGGAATGCTGCACCGTCGCTTGAAGTGTCGCGAGTAGCCGAATTGATTACTCCGAGGGGTGTTTTGGCAGCTCATCGGCGGCTCGTTGACGGCTCGTCGGCAGCTCAGGGAGGGCTCGGCCCAGGGCTGGACGGCTCGGGAGGCCTGGGTCCGGCGGCCCGCTAGGGCGGCCGAGTGGCCACCTCCAGGACCGGAGCGGCCCCCTCCGTGGACTGACCCGCCGATCCGCCGGTCGGTCCGATGACCGCGATCGAGCCATTCGTGTCCGTCCGCAGTACCTCCGCTCCACCGGCCCGCAACGCCGCGACGGTGCGGGGTGCCGGGTGTCCGTACGAGTTGTCCCTGCCGCAAGAGATGAGAGCGAGGCGAGGCGATGCCCGCCGCAGGAGTCCGGGGTCCTGGTAGGCCGAGCCGTGGTGGGCGACCTTGAGCACGTCCACGGGTGGCAAGGCCGCCACGGCCGGCGTGCGCGACAGGGCTCGCTGGGCGGGCGGTTCGAGATCGCCGAGCAGGAGCAGGGTCAGCCCCCTGGCGCGGACGAGCAGGGTGACGCTGGCGTCGTTCGGGCCATCGGGAGACGACACCGGGCCCGCCCCCTCGCCCGCCCCCTCACCCTCCGCCGTGGGCCAGAGCACCTGCCAGTCGAGGGCACCGCCGCCCGCACGGCGCCGCTCCCCCGCCACCGCATGGCTCACCGGAATCCGGTGTGCGGCCGCCTGCGCGCGCACGAACCGCGCCTGTTCGGGCGGCTCTTGATACCCCGTCGTCTGGATCGCCCCGACCGAACGCCCCCGCAGCACACCAGGCAGGCCCGCCACATGGTCGGCATGGAAGTGGGTGAGCAGCACGAGCGGTACACGGGTCACGCCGAGCGAGCGCAGACAGCGGTCCACGAGCATCGGGTCAGGACCGGCGTCTACGACCACTCCTGCCCCGTCACCCGCGGCGAGCACGGTGGCATCCCCCTGACCCACGTCACACATCGCGAACCGCCAGCCCGGTGGCGGCCAGCCCGCGATCACCCGGGTGAGGGGCGGGGGTTGCACGATCGCCAGGAGGAGCAGCAGGGCGCAGGCCGTGCTGAGCCAGGGGTGCCTGACGAGCCTGCGGCCGACCAGGACCACGCCGACCGTGGCGAGGGCGAGCAGCAGGCCTCCACGCCAGCCGCCGGGCCAGTCGACTCCACTGCCGGGCAGAGCCGCACCCGCGCGAGCGATGTCCGCGATCCATGCGGTGGGCCAACTCGCGCACCAGGCAAGGAGCTTCGCGACCGGCATCGCCAACGGCGCCGCCGCAAGCGTGGCGAAGCCGAGGACCGTGGCAGGCGCGACGGCCACCTCCGCGAGGAGGTTGCAGGGCACCGCCACCAGGCTCAACCGTGCCGCGATGACGGCGACGACGGGCGCGCACACCGCCTGCGCGGCACCCGCGGCGGCCAACGCCTCGGCCAGACGTGGGGGGACCCGGCGTCTTTGAAGCGCGGCGCTCCACCTCGGGGCGAGGGTGAGAAGGGCGCCGGTGGCGAGGACGGAGAGCAGAAAGCCGGGGCTGCGGGCCAGCCACGGGTCGTACAGGACGAGCAGCAGTACGGCGGCCGCCAGGGCCGGGATCAGCGAGCGGCGCCGCCCGGTGCCGATGGCGAGCAGCGCGATCAGTCCGCAGGCCGCGGCCCGCAGCACGCTCGGGTCCGGCCGGCAGACGATGACGAAGCCGAGGGTGAGAGCACCGCCGAGCACCGCTGTCGTCCGCAGCGAAATCCCCAACCGTGGGGCGAGGCCGCGCCGTTCCGCGCGCTGGGCAAGACTGGGCGGGCCGATGAGCAGGGCGAGGACGATCGTGAGATTGGCGCCGCTCACGGCGAGGAGGTGCGTCAGATCCGTTGCCCTGAAGGCCTCTTCCAGCTCGGGTGCCACGCGGGATGTGTCCCCGACCACAAGGCCGGGCAACAGTGCCCTGGCATCGGGCGGCAACCCGTCCGTGGCCTCCCGCAATCCGCCCCGCAACCGCCCCGCCAGGCGCTGCGGCCCTGACGGGGCCTCGACCACCCGCGGCGTCTGCCCTCCCTCCACCCGGAGCACCGCCGCGATGCGGTCACCCTGCGGCAAGGGAGGCGCGAGGCTTGCCCGGACACGCAGCCTGGTCGAGGGCAGAAGCGCGAGCCAGCGCGCCTTGGGCCAGGGCCCTGCAGATTCCCTGCCGGGGGCATTCCTGTCGGAGGCTTCCCTGCCCCCGCCCCTCTCCCCGTCCCCGGCAAAGACCAGGGCCGGGGTGCGGGTCACGGAGGTCTCGCCGTCCGCCGCCGTGACCCGGACGATCTCCGCGTTCAGCATGACCGAAGGCGGCACGGCGTGGGCTCCCGTGACGCGGGGCCTGGTGAGCCGAGGATCGGATGTGACCTCCAACTCAACTTCCGCTTCGGCATATTGACGAGCCAGGGCAGGGACTGGGCCCCGGTGCAGATCGGCCCCGTGCAGCGCCGCGGAGGTAGCGCCCGCCGCGGCACAGAGGAGAACGGCCGCCACCGAGACCCGCCGCCAGGTCTGCCGCCGCCCTGGGGCCTCCCCCGGCTCATCCGTCGGCCGCCCCCGCACCGTCCATGTCACCAACAGGGCACCTGCCACCACCACACAGACCACCACGGCTGCGATCACCCACCGGGGCGGGGCATCGAGCGCCAGGGCCGCCGTCCCCCAGGCCGCGAGGGCGGGCGGCACGAGGCGCAGGTCCAGCGGTCCCTCCTGGCGGGGGTGGGCGTCCCCGGGTCGACGCCCGGACGGGGCGTGAACGGTGGCGTGAACGGTGGCGTGATCCGGGGCCGTTGAAGCCCCCGGCACCACGGTCGCGCGCCTGGCCGCCCTCATGGCCGCACGAGATTCTGCAGGTCGGCATAGCGCTTGTCGCCGATTCCATTGACCTCGCGCAGCTCGTCCACCGAGCGGAAACCGCCGTGTTCCGTGCGGTAGTCGATGATGTGCTGGGCCAGCACGGGCCCGACGCCAGGCAGTTCGTCGAGCTGCTCGGCGGTCGCCGTGTTGAGGCCCACCGGCGCGGCGGGGCTCGCCCCCGTCGGCCCGGCGGCCGACCCCGCGCCAGGCACTGCCTGAGCCACCGCAGGTGCTCCCACCACCACCTGTTCCCCATCGACGAGCAAACGGGCACGGTTGAGGCCGTCCGTGTCCGCACCGGGGCGGACCCCACCGGCAGCCTTCAGCGCGTCGGCGACCCTGGAACCCGCGGGCAGCCGCAGAATTCCGGGGCTGCGGACCTTCCCGCTGACGTCCACGACGACTCCACCGCCGCCCGCGCCGGGAACACCGCCCGCGCCGGCCGCCGACCTGCCACCGCCCTCCGGAGGAGGCGGGGCTCCCGGGGACGGAGACGGCTCCGGGCCCCGATCGGGCGCCGCCCCGACCACGTCCGGCGCCCGCACCGGCTGCGTCCGCCCTGCCCAGAAGTGCTGGGTGGCGAACACCGCGGCAAGGACGAGAACTACGGCGAGCGCGACCAGACTCCGCCGTTCAAGACCACACCGCAGCTGCAGCCACAACGGCAACCGCTCCCGCACAGCAAGCCCCACCCGCCCCCGCATGGGCGCCCCCGACTCACCTCCAACCGCAGGCAGCACCGGCTGCTGGGACTGGGGCTGGGCTGGAGACAGGACTGGGGGCCGGGCTTGGGACCGGGCTTGGGGCCGGGCTTGGGACTGAGCTTGGGACTCGGGCAGAGGACGCGACTGCGTCCGAGACTGCGACACCGCCACCCTCTCCGGCGGCGACACCAACCCAGGCCTCAGCCCCGACTGCCGCACAGCCCCTGACCGCCCCTTGCCCCCAGGCTGTTGCGCATCCGACCGAGACTGCGCCGCGTCCTTCTCCGCGTCCTGCTGCGTCTCCTGCCGCAGGTCCTGCAACACAGCTCGCGCTCGCTCCACGGCCTCCGGCTGCGACACCGGTCGAGAGTGCCGCACGGCATCCGGAGCCGGGGAACGCCGCTGCACGGCCTGCCCGTGCAATTGCGCCGCAGCATGCGACGGGGACAGCAACTGCGGTCCCGAAACCGACCCCGGCCCTGGCCCCGACCCCATTCTCGACCCCGGCTCCATCCGTGACCGCCGCACAAGCCCTGGCCCCGCCTGCGGCCCCGCCCCAGGCCCCGACTCCGCTCGCGCCCCCCTCGCAACCTCCGTCCGCGCCTGCGGCCTCGCTCCCGCCCCCAGCCCAGCCCCAGCCCCAGCCCCAGCCCCAGCCCCCGAACGCCCCACAGCCTCCGACCGACCCTCCGGCCCCGGCCCCGGCCCCGGGCCCGGCCCTAGCCCAACCCCCCGCACATCCGGCGGCGCCCCCGACCTCAACCCGCCCCCGTCACCCGCTCGTTCGGGCTCGGTGAAGAGTGACTCCGCGCGCTGTCGCAACGCCTGCGCCCGCGCCTCCGCCGAAGCGTGTCTGCGCCGGGCCGCCCGCCTGCGGGCGTGCCGATATCGCTCGCGGCCGTCAGAAGCGCGACCGTCGGAAGCGGGGCCTCGCCCCGGTCCGCTCGTCGCGGCAGGTGTCCGTGAAAGTGATCGAAGTGCCATGCCGACGACGTTAGGCACCGCAACGGCACCTTGTTGATCTTGGTCAATTCCCGTGGATTACCCGGCAGTTGTGGATAACTCCGTCACCCACACCCACACCCACACCCACACCCACATCCACACCCGCCCCTCACCGAGGCGAAATCACAGCCCCCAACAACCCCGGCCCCGTATGCGCCCCGATCACCGCCCCGACCTCGCTCACATGCAGCTCCGCAAGGCCCGGCACCCGGTCCCTGAGCCGGTCCGCGAGAGCCGAAGCCCGTTCCGGCGCCGCCAGATGATGCACCGCGATGTCGACGCGGTTCTCCCCGGCCCGTTCGATCACGATCTCCTCCAGCCTCGCGATCGCCTTGGACGCCGTCCGCACCTTCTCCAGCATCTCGATCCGCCCGCCGTCCAGCTGAAGCAGCGGCTTCACGGCCAGCGCCGACCCCAACAGTGCCTGCGCGGCGCCGATCCGGCCGCCCCGGCGCAGATAGTCCAGTGTGTCGACGTAGAAGTACGCGGAGGTGTTCGCGGCCCGCTTCTCCGCCGCTGTCACCGCCTCATCGACCGAGCCGCCGGCCTCGGCCGCCTCCGCCGCCGCGAGCGCGCAGAAGCCCAGGGCCATGGCGACCATTCCGGTGTCCACCACCCGCACCGGCACCGGCGCGTCCTTCGCCGCGAGGACCGCAGCGTCGTACGTGCCCGAGAACTCGGCGGACAGATGCAGCGAGACGATGGCCGTCGCGCCCGACTCGGCGACCTTGCGATAGGTCTCCGCGAAGACTTCCGGGCTGGGCCGCGAGGTGGTCACAGAACGCCGTTTCTGCAGCGCCAGGGCCAGAGAGCGGGCGGAGATCTCCGTGCCCTCTTCGAGCGCCTGGTCACCGAGGACGACGGTCAGGGGTACCGACGTGATGCCGTGCCGCTCCATCGTCCGCTGCGGCAGATAGGCCGTTGAATCCGTGACGATCGCGACATGACGGGACATGCGGTGGAGATTACCTGCCTGGGCCCGAAGGCGGCAGCCCGACCCCTTGCGGGCCAGTCTGCCAGCCGTGGTCCCGGCCGTGCCAGGTCACCCGCGCGGTCACGTCGTGCTCTCGGGCCTGGCCCGCTTCTCCCAGGGGTAAGAGGGCCGAGGCGTCGGCGGTGTGATCGCGGGCCGCGCCGACTCCTGAGCCGATGCGGACGGCTTCGGCTGCTCCGGCCGCCCCGGCTGCTCCGACGGCTCCGACGGCTCTGTCCAGGTTTGCTCCGCACCCTTGCCCGCGTCCGCCGCCGGCTCGGGCTCGGGCCACGCGGCAGGGGTCTGCGTGGGTGACGGCTCCTTCGTCCAGTGCCGCAGTGCGCCCGCCTCCAGGTCGATCTGCGCGCTCAGGGAGTCCAGGTCGTCGTCCGCGAACCGGTGGGCCCGGTCACGCGCGGACCACCGCAGCGAGTCCGCCGACTTGGTGATCTGCGCCGTACGCTCCCGCAGCGCGGGGAGCCGCTCGGCAAGGGTCGCCCTGTCCGGGTCCCGCTCGAGGCGCCGGAGCTCGTCGTCCAGCTCGTGCCCATGCGTGCTGAGCCGCTCGAAGAGCCCCAGGGACTCCTTCAGTGAGGCGTCTTCGGCCACGCCCGCCTGCAGGGCGTCCTGCGTGGCCCGCATCGACGTACGCAACTTGAGCCGCAGCTGGGCCAGTTCGGCGGCCGTGCCCACCTGCGCGAAGCTCTTCGCGCGGAGCGTCGTGTCCTCCACCGACCGGCGCGCCTGCGAGATCGTGCGGTCCACGCCCCGCTTGGCGGCACCGATCGCCTTCACCGTCATATACGCACCAAAGACCACGAACAGCAGTACGAGCAGCGCCACGATCACGCCCACGGCTTCCATGACGCTCCCCTCAGGTCCTGCGGCGGGTTCCGCACCGACTCTTCAACGGTAAACGCAAAGGGCAGGCCGCGGGTTCCAACGGAACCCCCAACCTGCCCGTAGGGGACTACCCTCATGCCCACTCGTCCTGAGGCCGGAGCCTCGCGTGCCCTCAGGCCGGAACGATGTTCACCAGCTTCGGCGCCCGCACGATGACCTTGCGGATCCCGGCACCGTCCAGCGCCGCCAGCACCCTCTCGTCGCCCAGGGCCACCTTCTCCAGCTCCTCGTCCGAGATCGACGGGGAGACCTCCAGGCGCGCCCTGACCTTGCCCTTGATCTGCACGACGCAGGTCACGGTCTCGTCCACGACGTACGCCGGGTCGGCCACGGGGAAGTCCTGGTGGACGACCGTGTCGGTGTGGCCCAGCTTGCGCCACAGCTCCTCGCCGACGTGCGGGGCCAGCGGAGCGATCAGCAGCACCAGGCGCTCGGCGACCGAGCGCGGCAGCGCGCCGCCCTCCTTGGTCAGGTAGTTGTTCAGCTCGGTGATCTTGGCGATGGCGGTGTTGAACCGCATACCGTCCAGGTCCTGGCGCACGCCGTCGATCGCCTTGTGCAGGGCGCGCAGCGTGCCCTCGGCGACATCGGACTCCGCGACGTCCGCGACCGTGACCTCACCGGTCGACTCGTCGACGATCAGACGCCACATGCGCTGCAGCAGGCGGTACTGGCCGACCACCGCGCGCGTGTCCCACGGGCGCGAGACGTCCAGGGGGCCCATCGCCATCTCGTACAGGCGCAGGGTGTCCGCGCCGTACTCCTCGCAGATCTCGTCCGGAGTGACCGCGTTCTTCAGGGACTTGCCCATCTTGCCCAGCTCGCGCTTGACCGGCTCGCCCTCGAAGAAGTACTGGCCGTCGCGCTCCTCGACCTCGGTGGCCTGGACCGGGAAGCCACGGCTGTCGCGGTACACGTAGGCCTGGATCATGCCCTGGTTGAACAGCTTGTGGAACGGCTCGCAGGACGAGACGTGCCCCAGGTCGAACAGCACCTTCGACCAGAAGCGGGCGTACAGCAGGTGCAGCACCGCGTGCTCGGCGCCGCCCACGTACAGGTCGACGCCACCCGTCGGCTGACCCTCGCGCGGACCCATCCAGTACTGCTCGACGGCCGGGTCGACCAGCTTCTGGTCGTTGTGCGGGTCCAGGTAGCGCAGCTCGTACCAGCACGAACCGGCCCAGTTGGGCATGGTGTTGGTCTCGCGGCGGTACTTCTTGGGGCCGTCACCCAGGTCCAGGGTGACGTTGACCCAGTCCTCGTTGCGGGACAGCGGCGTCTCCGGGGAGGTGGCCGCGTCGTCCGGGTCGAAGGTGCGCGGGGAGTAGTCGTCGACCTCCGGCAGTTCCAGGGGCAGCATCGACTCGGGCAGCGAGTGGGCGATGCCGTCCTCGTCGTAGACGATCGGGAAGGGCTCGCCCCAGTAGCGCTGGCGGCTGAACAGCCAGTCGCGCAGGCGGAAGTTGACGGTGCCCTCGCCGACGCCCTTGCGGGCCATCCACTCCGTGATGCGCGCCTTGGCGTCGACGACGCCCAGGCCGTCCAGCGAGATGCCGTCCCCGGAGGAGTTGACCAGCTTCGCGTCGTACGAACCGAACGCGTCCTCCCACGTCGACGCGTCGGTCCCGCGGTCGTCCGAGGGCTCGACCACGCACCGCATGGGCAGTTCGAAGGCGCGCGCGAAGGCGAAGTCGCGGCTGTCGTGCGCCGGGACGGCCATGATCGCGCCGGTGCCGTAGCCCATCAGGACGTAGTCGGCGATGAAGACCGGGACCTGCTCGCCGCTGACCGGGTTGGTCGCGTAGACACCGGTGAAGACACCGGTCTTCTCCTTGGCGTCGGCCTGGCGCTCCACGTCGGACTTGGAGGCTGCGAAGGCGCGGTACTTGGCGACGGCCTCGGCCGGCGTCGCGTGTCCGCCGGTCCACACGTCGTGGGTGCCCTCGGGCCAGGCGGCCGGGGTCAGCTTGTCGACCAGCTCGTGCTCGGGTGCCAGGACCATGTAGGTCGCGCCGAACAGGGTGTCCTGACGGGTGGTGAAGACGGTGATGGCCTCGTCCCCGGAGCCGACCGGGAAGTCGACGCGGGCTCCTTCGGAGCGGCCGATCCAGTTGCGCTGCTGCAGCTTGATGGCCTCGGGCCAGTCCAGGCCGTCCAGGTCGTCCAGCAGCCTGTCCGCGTACGCCGTGATGCGCATGTTCCACTGGCGCAGCTTGGCCTTGAAGACGGGGAAGTTGCCGCGCTCGGACCGGCCGTCGGCGGTGACCTCTTCGTTCGCCAGGACGGTGCCCAGGCCGGGACACCAGTTGACGGGGGCGTCGGAGGCGTACGCCAGGCGGTACTCGCTCAGCAGGTCGGCACGCTCCTGGGCGGTCAGCTCGTGCCACGCGCGCGTGGAGTCCGGTACGGCACGCTCGCCGCTCTCGAACTGGGCGACCAGGGCAGCGATCGGACGCGCCTTACTCGCCTCCTCGTCGTACCAGGAGTTGAAGATCTGTACGAAGATCCACTGGGTCCACTTGTAGTAGTCCGGGTCGATCGTCGCGAAGGAGCGGCGCTTGTCGTGGCCCAGGCCCAGACCGCGCAGCTGCGTCGTCATGTTCTCGATGTTGGCCTCGGTGGAGACCCGGGGGTGCGTGCCCGTCTGCACGGCGTACTGCTCGGCGGGCAGGCCGAAGGCGTCGAAGCCCAGGGTGTGCAGGACGTTGTGGCCCGTCATGCGCTGGAAGCGTGCGTAGACGTCCGTGGCGATGTACCCCAGCGGGTGGCCGACGTGCAGGCCCGCGCCGGAGGGGTACGGGAACATGTCCATGATGAACTGCTTGGGCTTGGCGACCAGCGCCGCCTGCGCGTCCCCGTCCGCGGCCATGTCACCGCTCGGGTTCGGCGCCTCGTACGTGCCGTTCGCGTCCCAGAAGTCCTGCCAGCGTGCCTCGATGTCGGCGGCCAGGGCGGCCGTATAGCGGTGCGGTGCGGCCACCTCGGAGGCGGCAGCAGAATTCGTCTCGCTCATGATCCTCAAAGCTCCATCGATCGTCTCTGCCTGCGGAAATGACCGTCCCGGCCAAATGAAAAAGCCCCTCACACAGGAGGGGACGCCGCGCCGATGCCGACCGCGATTTTCCGGCGGTCGGGACTGATCAGCGCGGCCCGCTAAGCAGAAGGCGTACGGCACGCATGGCGTCAGGGTACCGCAGCGCTCACGCGGCCCGCGACGAGGTTCCACCGCGTCGGCTCCGCGCCGCTCCCCGCACGCCGGAGGCCCGGAACCCGACCTTTGGCCAAGGGTTACTCCGCGTACCGACCGCTATCGGGGCAACACCAAGATCGCATCGCGTTTAGATAACAACGCAATAACTCAAACCTCGTACTCACTGGTATGCGGCCACTTAGCATGCGGCGATCGAGCCATTTCGGAGTCGCCCCCATGAACCCTCTGAATCCGCATCGCAAGAGCCGCACCAACCGCGCCAACCGCAAGAGCCGTTCGTTCGCAGCCTTCCCCGAACCGAGCAGAACCACGCGCGGAGTTCTGACCACCGCCGCACTGCTGCTGATACCCCTGCTCGTGGTCGTCGGGAGCGACGCTTTCCGCGCCGCCCTCGACTTCACCACGGGCGTCCTGTCCCTGGTCTCCCTGACCGCCGCCGTCGTCTGGGGCCTGGTCGCCACGGACCGGCTCTTCCTGCACTCCCGTCAGCGACTGCTCGCCCAGGCCGTGCACCGGGCCACAGCCGTCGCCTCCATCGGTTTCCTTCTGCTCCACGTCAGCGTCAAACTCGCGCTCGACCACGTGTCCCCGGTCGGCGCCCTCATCCCCTTCGGGCTCGGCTTCTCCGGCAGCGACGGGCTCATCGGCCTCGGCTCGCTCGCCGGGCTCCTCATGGTGGCCACAGGCGTCACCGGGGCCCTGCGCAGCGCCTTCGCCTCGCCGGCCCAGGTCGCCTCGCGCTGGCGCGCGCTGCACATGCTCGCCTACCCCGCCTGGTGTTCGGCGCTGATCCACGGCCTGTACGCGGGACGCGCGCCAAAGCCGTGGGTGATCGCCCTGTACTGCCTGTGCCTGGTCGCCGTCGGAGGTGCGGTCGCGCTACGTGCGTCCCCGCTCCCCATCAAGCGGAAGGTGGCCGCCCGGATCCTGGCCCTCCTCGAGACGGAGGGCAGGGCGCGCAACAGGGAGGCCGTCCGCCGGGACACCGCCGAGACCCCGCTCCCCGGCACGGCCGCCGCTCCAGGCCGTGCCCCCGAACCCGAGTCCGACCCGGCGCCGGTGGTCGGCATCGCGGCGGCCTACCGCGTCCTCGCCTCCACCAACCAGCCCACGGAGGTCCTGCCCCGCACCGATCCCCCGCCGCCCCGCTGGCCGGCGCCGTCGCCGCCTCCCCCGGCCGAGGCGCCCCACATCCCGTACGACACCTCGTACGACACCCACTCCACGGCGTACGGCTCCGAGGAAGCCCCCTACCGCTCCCACGACACCGCGTACGACCCGCCGTACGACTACGACGCGGCCCACACTCCCCCGTACGAGGACCCGTACCAAGTCCCGTACGACAGCGGCCCCGCCACCGAACCGCTGCCCCACACCTTCCAGGCGCCGAGCTCGGGCGAGCCCTGGAACGCCGCCACCGGAGGCCCCAAGTGAACGCGTCGCTGCCCGACGTCCCCGAAGTCCGCGTCGTCGGCCTTCCGCTCCTGACCTCGGGCTTCGATCTGGTCGAGCGCCTCGATCTGGCGATGCACCTGAAGGTGCACGGCCCGCTCGAACCCGTGGCGGGCGAATCCCTCGCCGCCCTTTCCGAGGCCATCTCGCTGCGCGGCAGGGGCGGCGCGGGCTTCCCCTTCGCCAAGAAGCTGCGCGCGGTCGCCGACGCGGCGATACGTCGCGGCGTGCGCCCCGTGGTCGTCGTCAACGGCAGCGAGGACGAACCCGCCTGCCGCAAGGACACCGTCCTGATCAACCGCGCCCCGCACCTCATCCTCGACGGAGCTCTCCTTGCCGCCGAGGCCCTGGGCGCCCGCACCCTCGTCGTGGGCGTGACCCGCGACTCCACCGAGTCCTCGATGGTCGCGGCGCTCGCCGAACGCGGCCTGACCAACCGCCGCGGATCGAGCATCCGCGCGCGCGTGCAGCGCAATCCGGTGCGCATGGTCACCGGAGAGTCCTCGGCCCTGGTGCGCTCGGCGGACGGCGGCCCTCCTGTGCCGCCGGGCCGCAAGGTGCGCACCTCCGACTCCGGAGTGGGCGGAGCGCCCACGCTGCTCTCCAACGCGGAGACCTTCGCCCAGCTGGCGGTCGCCGCGCGGATCGGCGCCGACCGCTACTGCCGCACCGGCTTGCGGGAGGAGCCGGGCACGGTGCTGCTCACCGTCTCCGGAGCCGTCGCCCGGCCCATGGTGGTCGAGGTCCCCACCGGAGTGCCCCTGCGGTACGTCCTGCAGCTGGCCGGCGCCCCACCGCTCCCCCAGGGCGTCCTGACGGGCGGCTATCACGGCAAGTGGCTCGACGCGATCACCGCTCATGACGCGGTGATCTCACGCGCCTCCCTGGAGGCCTGCGGCGGCGCGCTCGGCGCGGGCGCGATCCTGCCGATCGGCCCCGGCACCTGCCCGCTCGGGGAGGCACTGCACGTGGCCAACTGGCTGGCCTCAGAGAGCGCCGGTCAGTGCGGCCCCTGCTATCTGGGCCTTCCCGCCGCGGCCCGCGGCCTCACGGATGTCCTGGACGGCGGCGGTCCCACCGCCCTGGAGGCGCTGCGCGAGGTGACGCGGGCGGTGAAGCGACGCGGCGCCTGCAAGCACCCCGATGGCACGGCGGCCTTCATCGAGTCGAGCATCTCGGCGTTCACGGACGATCTTGCCGCGCACGTCCTGGGCGGCGGCTGCGGCCGCCCCGTGGAGGGCGTTCTGCCGCTCCAGGCGGAAGCTCCCCCGGCAGAGGCCCCCAGCGGCCGCAGGCTCGCCGTCGACTGGACGCTGTGCCAGGGCCACGGGCTGTGCGCCGACATCGTCCCCGAGCTGATCCAGCTGGGCCCCGACGGCTTCCCCGGCGTGGCGGAAGCGTCCGTACCGCGGTACTCCGAAGCGCGTGCCGCACGTGCCGTACGCCGCTGCCCCGCGCTCGCGCTGCGCATCGAGGAAGACCCCTCCGTGCCCTCGCCACGCACGGCGCTGCCGCTCGCGCTCCCGCCGGGGCGTGGCCGCAGGGCGCTCGGCAGCGGACGGCAATGACCCACTGAGGACCCATTGAGGCCCCACTAGGAGACACCCGGTAAGACACACGAAAGCGGGCCACCCGATCCGGGTGGCCCGCTCTCATCTGCTGTGGAGCTAAGGAGAATTGAACTCCTGACCTCCTGCATGCCATGCAGGCGCTCTACCAACTGAGCTATAGCCCCTTGCCTGTCCGCCCGGTTCCCCCGGCGGCTCCGCCAACATTACACGGTCCTCCCCGTGCTCCACCAAATCGTTTCCGGTCTGTACGGATACGGCCGGTACTGTCAGCCTTCGTGACCGTGATCGCGCTTGCCGGCGCCCGCCGCCGCGTGCCCCTCGCAGCCGGGGCGTGCCTGCTCTCCTTCACGGCCTTCTGGCTGGCGCAGCGCGCCGCGGACGTCTCGATGATCGACTTGATGGTCTACCGCGCCGAGGGCGAGACCGTGCGCGCGGGCGGCGACCTCTACGCGCTGCGCACCACCGAGGCCCATCTGCCCACCACCTACCCGCCGTTCGCCGCCCTGCTGTTCACGCCGCTGACGCTCCTGGACACGGCGGACATGCGCACGCTGGCGACGCTGGGGAACCTGCTCCTCCTGGTGGCGTTCACGCACCTCGCTCTCCGGCTCGTCGGACCCGTCCCCGGCACCGGGCACGCGCGTGTGGAGACCGCCCTGTGGGTGTCCGCGCTCGCCGTCTGGGCCGAGCCGGTGTGGACGACCCTGCGGTACGGCCAGATCAATCTGCTGCTCGCCGCCCTGGTCCTGTGGGACCTGTCCCGGCGCCCCGGCCACCGCTGGGCGGGCCTCGGCATCGGCATCGCGGCGGCGATCAAGCTCACGCCCGCGCTCTTCGCGGTGTTCCTGCTGCTCACCGGCGCCGCCGAGGCCGCAAGGGGCGGGCGATGGCGCGTACCCGTGCGGCACGCGTGCGTGGCGGCCGTCACGTTCACCGGTGCGACGCTGCTCGCGGCCGCCCTCCTGCCGTACGACTCCTGGCGCTTCTGGACCCGGATGGTCTTCGAGGCGGGACGGGTCGGGTTGGCCGAGGACACCGCGAACCAGTCACTGCGCGGAGTGCTCGCGCGGCTCCTGCACACCGAGGAACCCGGCATCTGGAGGGCGGCGGCCGCGGCGGCGAGCGGCG